>JBFMBQ010000076.1:0-7887 GCA_040755115.1 bacterium | reverse complement strand
CTCCATCTCCTCATAAGGTTCTACTGAATACAGCGCTCTTGATACTATATATTCCCTTATTTTCTTGTTCTGTTTGTTTATCTTCTTCCTGAGCGACTGTGTCAGTAATTCGTTCTGAAATTCGCCGGCTATTGCTTCCAAGTCGCCGTCTGCCAGTTTTTCCTTGCCCTTTAGCGATACGCGGACTGTATCTTTGTCTCCCTTGTCAAGAAAAACATAGCACCGATCTATAAAATTATAACAGGCGCCGAATATCACCTCCATCGGGTATATTTTTCTTTCTACTGTGAAGCATACCTCATTGTTCTCCACAACCAAATTTGACATGCACTATCACCACTTTCTATAGCAAAAATTATGCCATGTTTATTGCCTTTTTTATTCTTTTACCCTTTTCTCAATTTTATTAATAATATATTTGTATATTTTATGTCAACCCCTTTTGTTTTTATTTGCCGCAACGAACCCTTTTTGCCTATTGATATGCAACTTTTTGCAGCATCTGTGAATTTTTTTGCATGTTCCTGTGTGTTTTAATCCTCAAACTCTGCACCCTGTTTTATTTAACCGGCGTCTTTAATATTAATGTGCTGAAAAGCAGCCCCCGCGTAAGCAGTGTTGCCATTGCCCCGCCAAAAATACAGGGTGCAAACGGTATCGTCCCCGATACCTCAATCGTTTCCTTTTTCTCAAGCGCCTTTATCTTCTCAACCTGTTCCTGTGTTAGACCGTCCGCATAGAACGGCTCAAAATCATCACCGAGAATTTTAACATTCTCCTGCTGTAAACGCATCCGCTCCTTTTTTGAAAGGATCAGGTTCTCGTGTAAATCCTCTCTTTTTATTTCCCTGACATTCACTCTCTCGGCATAGTAATCATAAACACGGCGAAACACAATAATTATAACAGATAACCCGCCAAAATGCGCTATCTCGCTTAACACCTGCCCCGATCTTAAAAATATCGCCGAAAATAATACATACCCCAATATGCAAAATATCGTCGTGTAATATACTATCATGTTTTCATACAATTTTGACAGCGGCTTGAAAAAAAGAAAAAGCAGCAATATCAAGATGGTTTCGTTAAAAGCTATATTCTCAAGATCAATCGTGAATTGAAAACTCATAGATTTAACGAGTAGTGTTGAAGCATACTTCCTTATAAGACTTGTTATTAAAAAACTGAAAACAAGTCCGACCATCCACCGCAATATCGTCCGCCAGTTGCTGAACACCCTTTCAGAAATTGCCCCCCGACTGAGTGATTCCCTTACAATCTTCATCAAGTCCCCTTCACGCTTGCGGCGCACTGCCATCAGCACCAACTTGTATAAAAAATCTCCCGCCACTACCATCAGTGCAACAAGAAATACATTATACAACAATGCAAACGATGGGAATATCTTAACATAAAATTTTTCATAAAACATTACTGGTATCAGGAATGAAAACACAGTAAACAACTTTGCATCCCCTGCCGCCCATAAATGCATCCACCACATAAGAAAACTAATCGCCAACGCTATCGCTGTGTTCATCGCCACATCGCCGCAATATTCCCCTACCGCCGCCATCCCCTCGGGAAATAACGCCGTGCGGCTCACCCACATCAAATACCCCATATACGATGCGTGCCACGCCAAGCCTATCTTCAACCCAAGCATTATCTGCCGATTCGGTATCCTCCCCGTCTTTATGTCCGCAAACGATGATAGATACCCAAACCATAACAGCAATGGTATTGACAGATAGTGAAAATATTCTGCAAGTCCGGCTGTGCTATACTCCATAAAAAAATAAATCCCTCACCACTTGTTCACTCACTGTGTCTAATTTCGGACTAAAATCCAAATCACTTTCTTGCTTTTATTGATTCTACCCCGTCATTGCCAAAATCAAACATCTCCTGTGAGTGGTCTTGCGTTATTCGGTTGCGCCGCTGGAATCGGGACTCGTAGTTCGGATTTCGGGGTTCGGGTTTTTATTTTTATCATTACCCGAACTACAAACTACGAATCCCGAACTACGATTCCTGCTGCGCAACCGCAACCGTTCCTTTCACCTTACTTTTTAATTCTACTGATAATCCGCTGCCACAATCCCGGCGGAACCGGCAGTTCTGTTATCTGCACCTTCTTGTTCTCATCATGCTGTATCTCTAATCTTCCCTTATCATTCTTTATTATCGTATCAATGACCGCCACCATCGCTTTCTCCTCATCCAGTGTCAGCGTACTTTCTCCCTCCGCCGCAAAGGCAAAACTGAACGAGCGGGAACAATCGTAACAGGGCTGCTCCGGATTGCGCGTTGACATTTCAAGGCTGACCTCTTTCCCGGTTTCTTCATTTTTAAGACGAAAGATTATTTTGGGAACATCAAGTTCCGGAGTTTCTATTGAAGACATAACCCAGTCCTCAAAATACTTTTCTCCTACAGTAATGGGGATTATAAGTTGCAGCACTCTTTCTTGTGTTGAAAGTTCAGCCATTGATTCAATAATTTTAACAATTGTTATAAGTTACCTGTTTGACCTTAGGTGAGTGAGGGGATTTGAACCCCCAACCCCTGGAGCCACAGTCCAGTGCTCTAACCATTGAGCTACACCCACCATTTTGCACAAACTTTCATTTTAATATTTATACCAAAAAGATCAAGACTTGCAAACCATTATTATCAAATGATAAGATTTAGCCCGGTCATACAAAAAAACATGCCGCAAAAACACGAAGGCACAAAAAAGCACAAATTTTGTGTAATTTTTTGTTTCAGCGCTTTAAGCGGCTGAAAATCAGGAGCGTTTTCAATGGGAAAAGAATTGAGAGAAGTCGTGATTGTTGACGCAGTGCGAACACCAGTCGGGCGCGCCGCCAAAGGCACACTCGTGAATTGCCGCCCCGATGACCTCGGCGCACTCGTCGTGAGGGAACTCGTCAGGCGCATCGGCATTGACCCCAGCCTGATTGAAGACCTGATCATCGGCTGCGCTGGAACAGAAGCAGAATCAGGCATGAATGTGGCGAGGGCAGTCGGACTGCTCGCCGACCTGCCAGTATCAGTCGCTGCAATAACCATTAATAGATACTGTGCCTCCGGCTTGACCGCCATTGACCAAGCAGCCACAAATATCGCCTTCGGCGCAGGTGACGCAATCATCGCAGGCGGCATTGAAAGCATGTCTATGATCCCAACACTCAAAGGCGGACTGAATCCCGCCCGCACAATCAACACCGCTATGATTGAAAAAGCCAGAGGCAAACCCGCCGCCTTCAATATGATACAAACAGCGCAATACCTGTATGAAGCCTACGGAGTTACTAAAGAAGAAATGGACAAGTTCGCTCTTGACTCACACCTGAAAGCCATCGCTGCGATTGATGCAGGCAAATTCAAAAACTACATCATCCCCGTCCCCCTGAAGAAAAAAATTAAAAGCGACGGCACAATATCTTATGAATATGTGCGGATTGAAAACCTTGACGATGAAACCTGCAAAAAACTCTATCAGGTTTTGAAAGAAGGCACGCAGGGAGTGGATGCGCAGTCGCCGAAACCGATTAAGGACGATCTTTATTTGTTTGACACCGATGAGTGCCCGAGAAGGGGAACATCTCTTGAAAAAATTGCAGGTTTGCCCCCCGTTGTGCAGCCGATTACCGACCGCTCAAAAGAACCTGTCATAACCGCCGGCAACTCCTCCCAGGTGAACGATGCCGCCGCCGCCGCACTCCTTTTAAGCGCGGAGAAGGCAAAAGAACTCGGAATCAAACCCCTCGCAAAATTCATCAGTTTCGCCGTCGCAGGCGTTGAACCTTATGAAATGGGAATCGGTCCATCAAAAGCAATCCCGAAGGCATTAAAAAGGGCAGGGCTGAAAATTGAAGACATTGACCTCGTTGAAATCAACGAGGCGTTCGCAAATGTCGTCCTCACAAACATCAAACTCCTGAAAGAGCAGGGGATTGATATACCGCTGGAAAAAGTGAATGTCAACGGCGGCGGCGTCTCCATCGGTCATCCCCTCGGCGCCTCCGGCGCAAGAATCACCGCTGACCTCCTCTACGAAATGAAAAGACGAGGCAGCCGATACGGTCTCGCCTCACTATGCGTCGGCGGCGGCATGGGCGAAGCAGCGATATTTGAACTGATAAAATAAAAGTGCGCGAGTGCCGCGGTGTGGAGATGCGGAAATTAAAAAATCAGTGTTAATTCATATAATCTGCACCAAGGAAATCGGGGTTATCAGTAATATTTGCGCTTAAAAAATTAATATATATTGCAATTTCGCATCCGCAGGTTTATACTGTTTACACTAATTCTCACGCATTATTAGAAATCTGTATTTATAAATGAGTTGACATCATGAATTGCTTCAAACAACGAACTTCTTTTCTGCGCATTACGCACCATGCACTACGCAACATGAGTTACACGCTTATTTTCTTTGCACTCTTCACCTCGCACCATACAGTATGCGCTGTTTACTCAGACATCTCTGGAGAAAGAACTTGTTTTGCGTTATCCGAACATGCTTTAGAAGCCTTCGAGATGTCAAATTACGACCTTGCCATCCAAAAATTCACCGCCGCCCGCGAGTGCTTTCTTCTGCGACAGGGCGATAAAGAAACGCCTCTAACAACATTCTTCTTAAGACATATCGGCGGGATCTATTTCCTTATGGGTAACTACGACCTCGCAATTAAAAACTACGAAAAGGCTCTTGACATTTTATTAAATTTCCTCGGTGAAGAAAATATTGTTATGGTAATCACTTACAATGAGGCTGGCACAGTCTATCTTGCCCAGGGCAAGTTTGAACTGGCGCTTGAATACTACGAAAAAGCGCTGGCGATTGATTTGAAAATCAACGGCGAAGAGAACCCAAACACGGCTTATGATTACAATAACATTGGTTCTGCTTATCGCGCTATGGGGGAATATGACCAGGCACTTGAAAACTACGAAAAAGCACTGTCTATTTTCTTAAAACCCCCCTACGATGAAAATTCTGGTTTGGCTAAAAGTTACAATGGAATCGGTTCTGTCTATCATGATAAAAAAGACTTTGATCTTGCACTTGAAAACTATAAAAAGGCACTGGAGATTGATTCAAAACTTCGGGGTGCCGGCAGCCTGAACGCAGCAGAAGATTACGACAATATAGGCTCGGTCTATAAATCTCAAGGCAAATATGACCAAGCACTTGAAAACTATGAAATAGCACTGAAGATTCGTTTTATACTTCTCGGCAATGAACACCCTGATACGGCTAAAAGTTACAACAACATCGGCACCGTCTATCTTGCTATGGGCGACCAAAAGCAAGCACTTGAATATTTCAGTAAGGCAAAAGAGATAAAATTAAAAATTTATGGTGAATAAAACTTGAAATCCATGCATATCCGTGAAATCCATGCCAGAAGAAATCTGCGGATTAAAAATGAACAACACCGAAATTACAACGCTCGGCATTGAAACCTCCTGCGACGAAACTTCCGCAGCGGTGCTCCAGGGCGGCAAAATACTCTCAAACCTTGTCTCGTCACAGGTTGAACTCCACGCCCCCTTCGGCGGTGTCGTCCCCGAACTGGCGGCGCGCCAGCACGAGGCAAAACTGAATAAACTCGTTGAACTGGCACTCAACGAAGCCGATAAAAAACTCGCCGATGTCCAACTCATTGGCGTAACGGTCGGTCCAGGTCTCGCCGTCAGTCTTGCTGTCGGCATCGCCTGCGCCCGCGCTATGGCATCCCTGCTGAAAGTCCCCTGCCTCGGTATAAGCCACCTTCAGGGACACCTTCTGGCAAACTTTATACAAATTGAACAAAACACCAGCGAAAAACTGGCATTTCCAGCAGTCTGCCTCCTCGTTTCCGGCGGGCACACGGAGATATTTCTTATGCGCTCCACGCTTGAATATGAGCACATCGGCGGCACAGTTGACGACGCAGCAGGCGAGGCATTTGACAAAATCGCTCGGCTCCTGAATCTGGGCTATCCGGGCGGTCCTGCCATTGAAAAGGCGTCAGAACATATTAAGCAAACCCCCATTAAATTCCCCCGCCCTATGCTGTCTGACGACAATTTCAATTTCAGTTTCAGCGGCTTGAAAACCGCTGTAATAAACTTTATAAGAAACAATGAGGGAAAATTTAAAACCGATGAAATCGCCTTCGCTTTTCAGGAAGCAGTGGTTGATGTCCTCACTGAAAAGACAGTAAACGCTGCCTTGAAACATGGTGTCCAACAGGTATTTCTCGGCGGCGGTGTGTCTGCCAACAGGGTGCTGAGGGAAAAAATGAAGCAGAAATGTATGCAGAAAAATATTAAATTTCATTCCCCCCCGATGAGTTTATGCACCGATAACGGTGCGATGATTGCCTTTACTGCTCATGAACTATATATTAATGAAATAGACGGACACAGATTAACCCCTATTCCAAACCTCCTGATTTGATGTAAAAGTATTTAATGGCGATAAATAGCATTGAATAATATTGTAAAATACCTATATGTTTGTTTTGTGAAAAGTGTTGCACATAGTTTTCCACAGAAACATATGTTCTATGGGAATATCCCCTGTGGAAATGTTGAAAACCCTGTGAATAACTTATTACAACGGCATTTTGTTTTAACAACAAGCCGAAAACTCAATTACCATGCCTGTTCTAATACTTCACATAACAAATAAATCCCATCAACACTGCCATTTCAGGCATCCCTGTTCGTTCATTTTGCACTAAAATTCACAAGATTACGCACCAGTTGACAAACTCCCCGACACCTGATAAAATCAAGTGCCTTTACAGGTGCGGGAGCGCGAAGACAGGGAAGTCAAAAATCAATATAAAACGGGAATATGGAAATAAAGATAAAAAACCGTAAGATCAAACTGGCGCTTGGTTTTGACGATATTTCAATCGCACCGTCATACCTTACGACAGACCCGGCGGAGGTTAACGCAGAGTTTAGTATAGGCAAATTCGTTTTTCCGCTCCCATTTATTGCTTCTGCTATGGATGGTGTTGTGGATGTGCGCTTCGCGGCAGAGATGGGCAAACTGGGCGGACTGGCGGTGCTTAATCTGCACGGACTCCAGACACGGTATGAAAATCCAGATGAAATAATTAAAAAGATAATTTCGGCAAAATCAGAACAGGCGACCGAACTTATCCAGAAAGTTTATAAAGAAAAAATAAAGGAAAATCTTATAATTAAAAGAATAAGAGAGATAAAAAAGCATAATGTCCTCTGTGCAGTATCATCAATCCCCCAGGACGCAGAGCGGTTCGGTGAGGTCTCTGAAAGGGCAGGGGTTGACCTTTTTTTCGTGCAATCTACGGTAACATCGGTTCGGTATATTTCAAAAACACAAAAATCCCTGAACTTGAAAAAATTCTGCTCACTTATGAATGTTCCTGTTGTTATCGGCAACTGCGTAGGCTACCGGGTGGCTAAAGAACTGATGGATGCAGGGGCCGCCGGCGTCCTCGTTGGCATCGGTCCGGGCGCCGCCTGCACAACCCGCGGGGTTTTGGGCATTGGAGTTCCGCAGGTTACCGCCACAATAGAAGTGGCGGCGGCACGCGACGATTTCTTAAAAAAAACGGGGAAATATATCCCCATAATAACAGACGGTGGTATGATAACAGGGGGCGATGTCGTAAAAGCCTTTGCATCAGGTGCAGATGCTGTTATGATAGGGGCAGCCTTCGCCCGCAGCAAGGAATCGCCCGGGAAAGGCTTCCACTGGGGTATGGCAACCTGCCATGAGGCTCTGCCGCGCGGGACTAAAATCTTTACCGGCGTTAAAGGGAGTCTCAAAAACATACTGCTCGGTCCTGCCATTGTGGACGATGGGACTCAAAACCTGCTCGGCGCATTGAA
>JBFMBQ010000075.1:0-9274 GCA_040755115.1 bacterium | reverse complement strand
GCCTTCTCTTGATTCGTAGTAATAATATAAATACCTGTAATACGCCTTTGTGTAAGTAACCTTGTTAAGGACAACGCCGAGAATGGGCTTTCCGAGGGCATCAAGTTCCTCACGGGCATCAAGGGCGTCGCTCAAGCGGGTTACGCCGGAATCAATGACGAAGATTATACCGTCACTTTTTCCCGCAATTGACAAGGGGTCTGTAACAGCGAGGACGGGCGGCGAGTCAATGATAATAAAATCAAACAATTTTTTGAACATATTAAGGACATCAGTAATACGCGGGTCTTCAAACAACTCGGATGCCACGAAGGGAGAGGATTCCAGGAGGGGGAGAGGTCCGCTTGGGAGGAACGAGAGGTCAACGACAGGTGTATCCAAGATAAGTTTTGCTGCGTCGTCTCCATCCACGACTACATTGGTGAGTCCCTTGTTTTCAAACTTGAAATATCTGTGGAGTGTCGGACGGCGGAGGTCGCCGTCTATCAGGAGCACCTTGCGTCCGAACTGCGCAAGCGTAATCGCAGTGTTCAGCGATATAACGGATTTACCCTCTTCCACAGTTGAACTTGTAACGACCAGCACCTTCATCTGCTGTTCCGACACCAGGTATCGCAATCTGTTGCGCATAGAGCGGAAAGCCTCCGCTGAGGGCGAGTTCGGCTTCTCCTGACAGTGCAGCACATGCTCGGTTAAAAGTTTGTCAAATGGTATCTGTCCGAGAGTTGGGAGTTGCAGTCCTTTTTCCACATCCGAGGGCGTATAGATGGTATCATCAAGATACTCCAGCAAAAAAACCATGCCAAGCCCGAAAATCAACGCAATTGCCATCCCTGTAAGAATCCCTGAGAATTTTTTCGCTCTTGAGACATCGTAGCCGCCTCTTGCGCGCTCAATAATCCGCCCCGACACTTTCTGTGTTTTTTCGGTAACACGGAAATCCTGATATTTTTCTTCCAGTGCCTCATACAGTTTGGCAAGCAAGTCGCGGTTGCGTGTCAGGCGCACGAGTCTCATTTCGTCTGCGGGGAGGGCGGAAAGTTCGGAGCGCGCCTGCGCTACAACATTTCTGAGAGAACCTATCTGGGTCTCCAGCGCCATCTCGTCCGACTTCGCACCGATAATTTTGTCAAGGAGTCTTGAGCGGATGGGGTTCTGCGCCATATTCCGCGACTCTACGATTTCCTTTGTCGTTCCCTTGAGTTGCTCCTCAATCTTTTTGATCTGCGCCTTGATTTCCGTAACCTTCGGATGCCGCTCGCTGAGATTCGGAGACAGACGGGCGTATTCAATCTCCAATGTTGACAGTTTCCTCTTGAGGTCCATCACAATCGGATTCTCTGCAAATACAGTTGACTGGACAATTTCTTTTTCCTCTTTTGTCAGTTGCGATTCAAGTTCTTTTACGCTGCTGCGGGTGGCATCAAGGTCAACCTGCCTCTGATTCAACTGTGTTTCAAATGAAACCAATCTAGAAACTTTTTCCTGAGATTCAGCCTCCAGGTCTGTAATGTTGCCTGACTCTTTGAATGCCTTGAGTTCTTCCTCTGCTTCGTGAAGTTCACCTGTGATTTTCTTCATCTGTTCCTCAATGAAGACACGGGATTCCTTTGCTTCGTCCCTCTGTGAATCACGGATAACCCTCAGATATACCTCTGGCAGTTTATTTGCCATTTTAACAGCCTTTTCAGGCGTTTTTGCGGTTGCGGTAATGGTGATAACATCAGAATCCGGGATAGGAGTAACCTTGATGCCTAAGATGTCGCCGGAGTTGAAGCCCAGCTCTTCAACCGCAGTGGCATATATCTCGCTGCTCCTCAACACTTCAGTTTGGGTCTGAATATTACGATAACCTTCCATAGATGCCATTTCCGCGAGATGGGGGAGTTGCTCATAAGTGGAAAAAACAGAACTCTGCGTTTTTACCATAATCTTGGAAGAAGCGGCATAATAGGATTTCCTGCTGGTTATAAAAAACATGAAGATGACCATCACGACTACAAAACAAACTACAAACACCAGCCAGCGGCGATAAACTGTGTTTAATATATCCCTGATCTCCATAATGATACGCCTTGAATTTTAAATATCCAGAAAAACACCCATTTTATTGCCGATTTATATTTGTTTTTATTCCTTTTTGCAAGTATTAATACATATAAGAAATTAATTCATTATTGTATAATAAATAAAAATCATTTTCAATCTTTCATTTTTTCCTTGTTTTGATTATTCCCTGAAACGAAACAATTAAACAACACAAGGGGACAAATGTCAAAACTATTTAAAAAAATTATTAAATAATCTTGATTTTATAACGCTTTTATGTAAAATTTCCAATATGGACGCTGGAACTTATCTAAAAAGTTTAAGAAAAAAGCACAGGATGTCACTTGACGAGGTCGTGGAGTTATCAGGCAATCAGATCGACAAGACCACACTGTCCCGAGTTGAGCGAAACGAGCGCGGCGTTTCACTGAAGAACGCCTACCTGCTGTCCAAAATCTACAAGGTTGATTTTAAGACCTTATCCGAGAAGATACTGAGACTCCAGGGCGTAAAGAGTGTGAAGAGGTAAAGCCTGTTCGGTGGCAATAGATTTCCTGATGACGCATGATAGATCAGGTAAATATTAATTATATTTCATATTGGTATTTAAATAGACCCCAATTTTTCATAAATTACAACCACAAAGTCACCAAGGGTGCCAAGAGAAGAAACACAAAAGGCGCAAAGTGAATCAGGATTTACAGTAAGCAGCAAACAGTTATAAATTTTCAGGTCTTCTAATCTTAAATATCCCAATCGCATTTGCTTCGTTAAAAAATTTTTTTTAATTTTACTTGCATATTCAGTTTCTGATCTTTACATTAAAACTTATGAAAGCAATGATAATTGTTGAATCAAAAGCAAAAACACAATCAATCGGGAAGATAGTCGGTGATGACTATCTGGTTCTTTCCTCACTCGGACACATCTACGATCTGCCTGAGAACAATCTTGGAGTGGACATCAAGAACGGTTTTCGCCCACGATACCTGCCATTAAAAGAAAAGAAGAAACTGATCCAGGAACTTCAGGCTGAGGGCAAAAAATTCAAAACTATAATACTTGCCACCGACCCCGACCGCGAAGGTGAATCCATCGCCTGGCACCTGAAAAACCTTTTCCCGGAGAAAAGAATCTACCGGATGCGGTTTAATGAAATTACCAAAAAGGCAGTCCTTGAGGCACTTAAGAACCTTACCGATATTGACCAACAGTTGGTAGATGCGCAACAGGCGCGGCGCATACTGGACAGGCTTGTCGGTTACAAGATCAGTCCGCTGCTGCGGCGGGGCTTCAGCGCAGGGAGGGTTCAGTCGGTTGCGCTGCGCCTTATCTGCGAGCGCGAGAAGGAAGTTATGGAATTTATGCCGAAGGAATACTGGAAAATCACGGCACTTTTCGGACGGTTGAAAACTGATGAAACCTTCAAGGCAAATTTCATCGGAATAGATGAAAAAGAAATAGAACTCATAAACGAATCTGATGCTGAACACTACCGACAGAAATTAGAGAAGCACGAATACCATGTAGAAAAAATCACGCGGAGGGAAGAGACAAGACGCCCATATCCTCCCTACACAACAAGCACTCTTCAGCAGGATGCCTCACGCCGTCTCGGTTTTTCTCCTGCACGAACAATGACCGTGGCACAGCAACTATACGAGGGCATTAACATCGGCGCCGAAGGCATCGTCGGCTTGATCACTTATATGCGCACAGACTCGGTGCGCGTATCTGAGGAGGCGCAACAACAGGCGCGCAGCCTCATAGAGATGAAATTCGGCGCAGAATACCTCCCATCCTCACCGCCCAAATATATGAAAAAAGGCACTGCCACGCAGGACGCTCATGAGGCTGTGCGACCTACAGACGCTAACCGCGAACCATCATTGGTGGAAAAATTTCTCTCACCGGAACAACAAAAACTCTACACGCTTATCTGGAACCGCTTCATCGCCAGCCAGATGAAGCCGGCGGTGGTGGAGGCGATACGCGTGGATATAATCAACGGCAGTGCTCTCTTCCGCGCCACAGACACAAAGACACTCTTTGATGGTTTTACACGCGTCTATACAATCACATCAGAGGCGGAGGAGGAAGAAAAGAGTGAAACCCTTCCCGACCTCATAGAGGGCGAACCACTGCGCTTGTGCTCACTTGATCCCAGCCAGCATTTTACAAAACCGCCGCCGCGCTACAACGAAGGCTCGCTCATCCGCGCACTTGAAGAGAAGGGCATCGGGCGTCCGAGCACTTATGTGCCGACGATTGAAACCCTGAAAAAACGACAGTATGTCAAGTTGAACAAACGCACTCTTTTCCCTACTGAATGGGGCATCAATGTAACCAAACTGCTCATAGAGAACTTTGAAGACATAATGGATTACGATTTCACCGCCCGCATGGAGAGCACGCTGGACGAAGTTGAAGAAGGCAAAACAACATGGGAAAAGGTGGTGGAAAATTTTTATGAGACTTTCTCACAGGAATTAGACCATGTAATAAGGAAACTTGATGCCAAGTGTGAAAAATGCGGTTCACAGATGACACTGAAAGAGGGCAGATATGGAATATTCTACGCCTGCGCAAATTACCCCCACTGCAAAAACACAAAAGCTTTCAAGGGAATAGGTGCAGCCGAGGACCTGGATGAAAATGGAAACCGTCTCGCACCGAAACCGACGGATGAAAAATGCGAAAAGTGCGGTGCGCCGATGCTGCTGCGCGAGGGCAGATACGGCGCCTTCCTTGCCTGCTCGGCATACCCGAAATGCAAAAATACCAAGCCGCACCCGGAAGCAGCCGCTGATAATAACCTGAATAACAAAGTCAAACGCCCCGCACCAAAACCCACAGATAAGAAATGCAAAAAATGCGGCGCGCCGATGCTGCTGCGCGAGGGCAGATACGGCACTTTTCTCGCCTGCTCGGCATACCCGAAATGCCGCAACGCATTTCCCTATATCGGCGAATTCGCCTGTCCCCGCAAAGGCTGTGACGGTCGGATCGTAAAAAAAATCGCTAAGAACCGCCGCTCGGTTTACGGCTGCACCCGCTACCCCGATTGCAACTTCGCAACCTGGTTTGCGCCGCTGGAAGACAAATGCCCTCACTGCGGCACCTTCCTCATACGCAAAAAAGTCAAGGGTAAATATGTCCTTTTGTGCGCCTCGGATGAATGCGGGAGAGAAGTAGATAAGAAATCCGCTGTTAGAGCCGCTGCAAAAAATTAACAACAGATCAAACACTTAACCCACGAATTTAACGAATTAACACGAATTTCCCTTTTTTGCCCTAAAGATTTTAATAAATCTGCCGATAATACTATCAGGGAAATTGTGTAATGAGGATCAATACAAACATCAGCGCAATTTCAGCACTCAATAACCTGCGGTTCAGCAACATCCGCACTAACAGTTCAATGGAAAGACTTTCATCGGGGCTGCGGATCAACAGGGGCGCCGATGATCCGTCGGGGCTTGGCATTGCCAAGCGAATGGAAGCACGAATGCGCGGGTTGCAGACTTCACTCATAAACATTGAAGACACCATCAACATGATTCACACCACTGAAGGGACGATGGAAGAGGCGACCCAGATGCTGTTCCGTCTGCGCGAACTTGCCGTCCGCGGCGCAAACGAGGCCGTTCTTACAGCCGCCGAACGCTCGCTCATTCAGAACGAGGTTGAGTCGCTTCTTGATGGAATCCAGCAATTGGGAACACTTACAACCTACAATACCAAGCATATAACATCATCGGGCGATGAATACAATGAAACGCTCGCCAGCATTACTGTGAACGACTGGGCAGGTCCTGCGCCTCCAGCCATGCCCGGCGACCCCGAATACGATGCGATGAAACAGCGTGTGCTGAACTCGCTTGACGGGGCGATGAAAAAAGTTTACGGCTACCTCGGGATTTCACCTGATTCAACCGCTACCATCACGATTAACTTTGTCAATATTGACGGCTCGGGGAACACACTTGCGACCGGTGGCGGCGGACTTAACAATATGGTGATAAATATAGATGTATTTGATTTTCTTGATCCTGACGGGGCTGGTCCCGGCACGCCAACTGTGGGATATGATCCTGCAACAAACGCCTTCACGCCTGAGATGGTGCTTGCCCACGAGATGACACACGCTATAGTGGTTGGAATGGGCGGGGGTGCAGGCTCATCGTGGGGGCAGGAATTGACCGCATCAGTAGTATCGCAGGAAATGGATTTGCGCATTGCAGCGAACCCGGGCGGTGTCGCTGGCGCAGTGGGCGGGGGGCTTACCAGCGCGCCTGCTTCAAGCGATGAATACGCTGAGGTTGCGCTCGCGGGGAACTTTATCTACCGCGTTTTCGGGTCGCAGGCGCTGGACAAGGTAGTGGACAAGGTAACTCAAGGGGTGGATTTTGATCAGGCGGTGATGGATGTTCTGGGACAATATTTTGACACCTTCGCAGATTTTGAAACCGCTGCCGATGCCTCAAGCCTTGATTATATAAACCGGGGCGCTTATGGTGCTGTTGAAAGAACAGGCTTCGGGTGGACAAACATACACTCTGCAATGACATATAACGGTCCGGGCTTTGAGTATCAGGGTTCATCGTATCAGGGACCTGCGAACATGTATTTCATGCATATCGGACCGAACGCAGATGCGGAATCAAATCTTGCGATAAAGACGCCGTGGATAACTGCGGGCAGTCTGGATTACCTTGCATTCGTAAATGTTGAAACCACAGAGGATGCGCAACGCTCCATAGATACCGTTGACCGCGCGCTTGACATGCTCAATACAGCCCGCGCTTTTAACGGAATGCAGGAGCGACGGCTGCATATCATTATCAACGATATAAACACTGAGTTGATCAACCTCGCTTCTGCGAAATCACGCATTATGGACGCCGATATGGCTACACAGATCACCGATTTTGTAAGATCACAACTTCTCCAACAGACTGGCAACACAATGGTTGCGCAGTCAAATATCCAGCAATCAAGTATCCTGCTGCTGATGCAGGAAAATCTGAGTTAAAAATCCGATCTTGTCTGTATTAAAAAAAGTGCGGTTTGAAAAGTTTCTTTCCTTAATTTAATACATGGTAACATTTAATGGGAATATACAGTTGAAAATAGTTCATCAATTCCACGAAAAGCGGAATAAACATTCAAAACGCCGATAGCACTGACTCAAGGCTTTCTTTGAATTTGTTTTCGTCCTCGTTATTGTAGAACGGCACACCAGTCAAGCGGTATTTCTTGTCTTCAAACATCAGCGATTTACCGCCAAACTCGGTAGCGATTTTTTTAAGAAAGGTCTCTTTCCAACGGTCATACTCTTTGAGGTGTCTCCCTTTCGGCTCTATGAACATTTGGTAAATGAGCAACTTGCCGTCTCTTTCGCGCAGGAATAATACAAAATCGGGCTGAAAGGCTTGCCCATCGGAAAAGTTGTAAATGGCAAAATGCCCCTCATTGCGCAACAGGTAGATTTGCTCATATTGCGCCTGTAGTTTTTGCATCTGTCTGTCTAGCATACGCACAAAGGCTTTTTCTTCGCCTGTGCCATAGATGGTGTTAAAGGCAAACCAATCTTTGGCAGAGACGAAATGTTCAAACTGTGCGTCATCTGCGGCGCGAGGGTTCTTGGAGTCAAATTTCAGCACCTTGTCTTTGAATACTTCACGCACCCAATCGCTTCTGAATTCTCTCGTGCCTTCGCAGTCGGTGATGTTGGCGCGAATTTCTGATTCAATTTGACTCAGCAAGCCTGACATGGCGGCAAGTTTTTCAGGGCGGTTATTGTCAAGACCATACACATTACCCTGAAAGGTGATTTCCAATCCGCTGAGATAATCATCTGATGAGATAAGGTCGCGCATGGAGGCAAGATGCGGAAAATAGCGTTTGAGCGTTGCAAAAGTGAAAAACGGATTGCGTGCAATGGCGGATTGACTGATATTGCGCTCAATGTCCCGTACCTTCATGTCTTGTCGGGCTTCTTCTTTCACCACGCTATCTCTTTTGCCGTTATCCAGCGCGACGGTCATGCCGCCGTGCCCTGTGGCAATAAAGTGAGTATAATTTCGCTTCTTCACGCCCAAATCGGCAAAAGAGCGTATGCGCTGATAATCTTTGGGACGGCGGTCGTTGAGCCAGACAATACCATACTTGTAAAACTGCGTTTTTTTGAACGAGTCTTTCAGTTTCAGTTCGCGGGTTACTTCGCTCTCGTCCATCATGCCCTGCTCAATGAGCGCCTGACGGATTTCGGCGATGTAGCGTGAGTCGTTGATGCTGTGATAATGCAATTCTTCCAGCACGCGCAGTTCGTGTTCAAGATCGCCGTCAAACTTTCGGCGGAAGCGGTCATTACTTGCTGGTAAAACGAACGGGAAATAACGTGCCCCGCGCCCGATAAGTTGCGCCTCGGACATCGTGGCCGTTCCTATTTTTCCTTTGCCTGAATCGCGCGCTTCATAACAGCGGACAATATCAAACAGGTTCAGCACATCCCAGCCTTCGTTGAGTTTCTGCACGGCGAAAATGACGCGAATGCGGTTGTTCCTGTCTTCCAGCGTATTGACGAGAATTTGATAGTTTTCCTTTTCTTTCTCATCGTTCACCGACAGGCAAAAATCAGGGTGAAATTCCCGCTTCAATCGTTCCACCAGTTGCTCGTCTCTGATGCGGTGTTCGTCAAAGAATAGAAATGCGCGTTGAACATGCGGGATGTTTGACTTGCGGATGCGGGCGATGTGGTTTGCCGTAAGACCGTCAATGAGTTTGTGAAATTCGGCTTGGTTCTCCTGCGATTGCGCGATGGTGCGCTGTGCTTTGAACAGGATCACGGGCTTGAGATTGATGCGGTATTTCGCCGCCACTTCCTGCTTGTACTGGCTCAGGATAAGGGCTTGCAGGATGCGCTCCCGCTGGTCAAAATCCGATTGAACTATGACGACATCCTTTGAAAAACGGTCGTTGCGGAACTGAAGAAGGTCATAGCGGATGACGACCTTGTTACGGTATTTCTCCACCATCGCGGGCGTGGCGTAGTCATGGGTGGCGGTGAACTCCAGCAGAAGATTGTCTTCATTCTGCGTAAATATGCGCTCAACGGTGTCCTCCCAACTCTCAAACAATTCGCCCTGCGCCCTCGTCTTGACATTCATATGGTGGGCTTCGTCGGCAATCAGAACTACTTTGTGCTTGCGGAAGTCCTCAA
>JBFMBQ010000074.1:0-7819 GCA_040755115.1 bacterium | reverse complement strand
TGTTTGTAGGCAAATAAACTACAACCTTACCATTAGAATAGGTATCGTAGGAAGCACCAATTTTATATGGCAATTATTGTTATTAATATATAGTGGTTTTTGTTAGTCTCTATGGTTATAATCCCTGAATTATTCATATTACATCTCTTTTCGTGCTCTTCGTGTCATTTCAACGCTTGCCCATTTACCCTTTCTCCCTTATCACCCTTTTCTCCCCTTGTATGAATTGTTCGGGTTTAATATTTTAACTCCGTAATCACTCTTTCACCTTATGCACTTTACTTATTGTGGTTTGAATATTAGTATTTTATAGAGGAAAATTAATTGTAAGGGGTGGCGATTTTGAGCGTTTTCGGTTTTGTAAAAGGCATATTTGATTACAACCAGAAGGAGATTGAACGCATCGGCAAGTATGTGAAAGAGGTCAATGCGCTTGATGAGCGGGTGCGCGCGATGGACGATGCCGCACTGCGTGAGAAGACAGACGAGTTCAGAGGGCGGCTTACTGAAGGAGCAGCACTTGATGATATTCTCGCTGAAGCGTTCGCAGTCGTGCGCGAGGCTGCCGACCGACGCTGTATGCCGGGTGGTCTCTGCACTGTTTTTACATGGGACGATGATGAACTCAAGGAAAAGATAAAAGATGGCGACTTGCTGAATCAGATTAAGCATGTGAAGGAAGAACTTGCAGAAGGTAAAAAACTCCACGAAATTTTTCTCCCCGCCGCATTTTACGAAAAACTGCGCTCACTTGATTTTAAAAATATCCGCATGCGCCCGTTTGATGTGCAGGTGATCGGCGGCGTTGTGCTTCACGAAGGCAAGATCGCAGAAATGAAGACAGGTGAAGGTAAAACCCTCGCCGCCACGATGCCTTTATATCTGAATGCCCTTACTGGCAAAGGCGCGCATGTAGTAACGGTGAATGATTATCTCGCCCGGCGCGACAGGTACTGGATGGGTCCCATATTTGAAATGCTCGGTCTAACCGTCGGAGTGATCCAGCATGAGATGGACTACGATCAGCGGCGCGAGTCATACAATTGCGACATCACTTACGGAACGAACAACGAGTTCGGCTTTGATTACCTGCGCGACAACATGGTTATTTACAAAGAGCACATGGTGCAGCGCGGACACCACTATGCAATCGTTGATGAAGTTGACAGCATCCTCGTAGACGAGGCGCGCACCCCTCTGATCATCTCGGGACAGGCTGAGCAATCCACCGAGTTGTATTACACGGTTGACCGCGCTATGCGCAAACTCATCACACACAAGGAACTTTACGAATTTGACGAAAAAGAACACACCGCCAACCTCACCGAAGGACGCGAGGGTGGGCAGGGCTTCATCGCACGCGCTCTGGGCTTGCCCGACCTGTTTGACTGGGGGCAGGATTTCAACTACGAGACCGCCACCGAAAAAGACCTTGAGAAATTAAAAACCTACAACGAAATAAAATCCATCATCCAGGCATCGGTCAAAGCCTATACACTTTACAAGTTGGACGATGACTATATTGTAAAGGATGGGCAGGTAATCATCGTTGATGAGTTCACCGGGCGGCTGATGTATGGCAGGCGCTACAGCGAGGGATTGCACCAGTGCATTGAGGCGAAGGAAAGTGTCAGGATTGAACACGAGAGCCAGACGCTCGCCTCCATAACTTTCCAGAACTATTTCCGAATGTATGAAAAACTGGCTGGCATGACAGGCACAGCCAAGACGGAAGAGCCTGAATTTATCAAGATTTACGGACTCCAGGTGGTGGTCATTCCGACGAATCTGCCGATGATACGAAAAGATAACTCTGATATAATCTACAAGAGCGAGAAGGCGAAATTCCAGGCGGTGGTGGAGGAGATTGTGGATTGCCACAAGCGCGGGCAGCCGGTGCTTGTGGGGACGGTGTCGGTTGAGAAATCGGAGATGTTGAGCAACATGCTGATAAAGCGCAAGGTGCCGCATTCCGTCTTGAACGCAAAGCATCACGAGCGCGAGGCGGAGATCATTGCGCAGGCGGGGCAGCACGGAACGGTTACCATCTCCACCAATATGGCAGGGCGCGGCACGGATATAAAACTCGGCGATGGAGTGGTGGAAGTGGGCGGTCTGCACATCATCGGCACCGAGCGGCACGAGGCGCGCCGCATTGACAACCAGTTGCGTGGACGCTCCGGCAGGCAGGGCGACCCAGGCTCCTCGCGCTTCTACATCTCTCTTGAAGACGACCTCATGCGCATCTTCGGCTCCGACCGCATCAAGGGCATAATGGAGCGGCTCGGCTTTGACGACACGCAGCCCATAGAACACCCTTGGATCAGCAAATCCATTGAGAGCGCACAGAAGAAAGTTGAAGCCCACAACTTTGAAATCCGAAAACATGTCCTTGAGTATGACGATGTGATGAACAAGCAGCGCGACACCGTCTATTCAATGCGGCAGGATGTGCTTGAAGGTAAAAACATACGCGAACTCATACAGGATTTCATGGAAAAAACCGTTGATTCACTCCTGGATGCCTGTTGCCCGACAACAGTGGAACGCAAGGACTGGGATCTGGACACACTTTATCAGGAGCTGAAGTTCGTATGCTACGGCGTTGCGCTCCGTCGCTCAGACCTTGAAGGCATCCCGCGAGATGCAATGCGTGAACTGATGCTGAAAGATATTTACGACTTTTATCATAAGAAAGAAGAGAGGCTCGGCGAGACGGATATGCGCGAACTGGAGCGGCAGGTAACGCTCAGGATCATAGATCAGCAGTGGATAGAGCATCTTTATGATATGGATCATCTCAAAGAGGGAATAGGGCTGCGTGCTTACGGGCAGGTGCACCCGCTGGTGGCATATCAGAAGGAAGCGTTTGATATGTTCGGGGCGATGAAGGATCGGATACGGCGTGATGTGGTGCGGCTGGTGATGATAATGGAGATAATGCGCGAGCGGCGCAGCGTCGTGCGCAGTGCACGGGAGAGCACCGAAGCGGGAGGCAGCGCCCACACGGCGCGCAGGAAACAGAAGGTCGGACGCAACGACCCATGCCCCTGCGGCAGCGGACTGAAATACAAAAGATGCTGTGCGAAGAAGGAAGAAGCGGGAGGATAAAAATACACTGCGTTGCGTATTAAATACCGATGGTTAAATAAATCATAACAAATAATATGCCTACAAAACATTTGCGTTACGACAGACATGCAAGAAGAAGGATGAAATGGCGTAAAATTTCGGAAACCGAGGTTGAAGAAACATTGCAAAATCCTGATAAAGAAGATAAAACCACGAAAGGTTGTATTAACAGGTATAAAACTATCGGACAACGATATATAAGAGTTACTTACAAGGAATTTGAGGACGAGATATTAGTAATAAGTGCGGTGGACAAAACTGACTAAGGAGGAAGAAATGAAGATAGAATACAGCAAACAAGCAGATGCACTTTATATTTATTTGAAAGAGGCTTATGTTAAACGGAGCAGGGAAATAGAAGATGGGATAGTCATTGACCTTGATGAAAACGGACACCTTATTGGCATTGAAGTTCTTGGCGTGAGCGAGAAACTCTCACCAAAAGAACTTGCCAATATAAGCATAGAAAATATACCAGTTGAAATGGCAGTGTAGATAGGATGGATTTTTCTCTTAATCCGCCGTGGCAGCGGACTGAAATACAAACGCTGCTGCGCGAAAAAGGAAGAGGCGGGAAGATAAGGATGGTGTTGCATTTCACCCAGAGAGCGCAGAGTAAATATGAAAACCAAGCAAAACGAAGAGACGAAGATCATTTGGAAAGATAATAAAGCAATAACAAGAAGCGAATTATTTGAGAGCAAAGAGAGATTCCATAAAGAAAGAGCAAAAATGCCTTTTGAAGAAAAAATAAAGATTCTTGTTAGACTGCAAAAGATCGCAAGCAGCATTCGTAATGACCCTGAAGAAAAACGAAGAGTATGGAAAATATAGAATGAAAGTTATTGAGGCTCTGGAATAAGCATGACTACAAGAACTGTAACTGACCTATTCTCAATAAAAACCGCTACTCAATCGGATTTGGAGCCACTTGTAGAAATGGGCATAAAGTTGCAAAAATACACAGAGAAAAGCAACCCCGATATGTGGCGGCTGACCGATGATGGATGCAAAAACCTTAAAAATCACTTTTCCGAAATGATTGCGGACCCGCGGCATTGTGTGCTGCTTGCTTTTAATGGGGAAGGGAATCATGTCGGGATGGCAATCGGCAAAATCATTACCAACGCCGATTTCATCCCCGAAATGAGAGGCAGCATAGAAAAAATCTTTGTTGAAGAACCCTATCGCAGATACGGAATTGGCACCGCGCTCGTTGCCAGAATATGCGAATTTTTTGCATCCTTGGGAATACAGGACATCTCGCTCGGTTATGTTGTAGGTAACCAACAGGCTGAAAGATTCTGGAAGGGACTCGGCTTCCGTGACAGGATAAGGAGCATGTGTATAAGTGTTGAGAAATTAGCAAAGAGATGAGAATTTGATGGCTTACGATGAAGGAGGTAGAAAGATGAAGACGCTGAAAGAAATAAAGGAAATACTATCCACACACAAGGAAGAGTTGGCGGAGAAATATAAAATAAAAGAGATAAGTGTATTCGGGTCTTATGTCAGAAGAGAAGAGAAAAAGAGAAGTGATGTGGATATTCTCGTTGATTTTTATGAAGTGCCAGACCTCCTGAAGTTCATTGAGATTGAAAGGTGTCTCAAGAACCTTCTCGGAGTCAAGGTGGATTTAGTAAGAAAACCTGCTTTGCGTATAGAACTGCGGGATAAAATTCTAAGTGAGGCAGTTGAAGTATGAAAAGAGATTACAAACTTTTTATTAAGGATATTCTGGACTGCATAAGGAAAATTGAAGAGTTTGCAGGAGATATGAGTTTTGAAGAATTTGTGAGGGATGAAAAGACCAAAAGCGCTGTTGTAAGAGAAATTGAAGTGATGGGAGAAGCAACAAAAAATATACCGAAGGCAATTAGAGAAAGACATAAAGATATTCCTTGGGGCGATATGACAGGAATGAGGGACAAAATCATACATTTCTATTTTGGAGTTGATTATGAAATAATTTGGAAAGTTGTGAAAAAGCGGCTGCCAGAAATTAAATCCATGATTGAAGGAATACTTAAAGAAATGGATGCCGAGGAGAAAAAATGATTGATACTTCAACACTGCTAAACGAACTCCGCGAAATGCGCCAGAAGGTTGAAAACATACGGGGGTATCTTTGACCTTGATAAAGTTGAAGGGGAAGTTGCAGAACTTGAAAAGCAGATGAGCAGTGCCGACTTCTGGCAGGATCAGGAGAAGGCGCGCAGGATACTACAGGAACGAAATATCCTGAAACAAAAAATCAATGCCTACAGCCGAATCGCCTCGCGCCTTGAGGAGGCACACCTTATGGCTGAACTCGCCGCCGACGAGAACGATGAGGCAGCGCTGAACGAGATAACAGTAGAATTGTCAAAACTGCGCAGTGAAGTCAAAAACTATGAATTATCAACGCTCCTCAACGGCGAATACGATGTCAGCAACGCAATCCTTTCAATCCAGGCAGGCGCGGGCGGCACGGAGGCGCAGGACTGGGTGGATATGCTGCTTCGGATGTATCTCCGCTGGACGGATATGAAGGGCTTTGAGACGAGCATAACTGACACCACGCCGGGCGAAGAGGCAGGCACGAAAAGCGTTACCGCGCTCATCAGGGGCGACTACGCCTACGGCTTCCTGCGCGCCGAAAAGGGCGTCCACCGACTTGTGCGCATCTCACCCTTTGACTCAAACAAGCGGCGCCATACCTCTTTCGCTTCCGTTGAAGTTATACCGGAAATCGCTGATGAAGTTGATGTTGAGATCAAACCCGACGAGATACGCATTGATACCTACCGCTCAAGCGGCGCAGGCGGGCAGCATGTGAACAAGACAGACTCGGCGGTGCGCATCACGCACATACCGACGGGCATCGTCGTGCAGTGCCAGAACGAGCGCTCGCAGCACAAGAATAAAGAAAATGCAATGCGTATCCTGCGCTCGCGCCTCTTTGAGGTGAGGCGCAAGGAGCAGGCGGAAAGAATTTCTGAACTTCAGGGCGAACTTAAAGACATCGCCTGGGGCAGCCAGATCAGAAGTTATGTGTTTCAGCCATATACGATGGTCAAAGACCTGCGCACGCGATACGAAACGGGCAACATTCAGGCGGTGATGGACGGCGAGATAGACGAGTTTATATGGGAGTATTTGAAAAAAGAGACAACGGGGGATAAAAAATAGAATATAATCAACAGATTACACAGATTAGCACAGATCAAATATTAGATAAAAAATGAGTTTTGGTGGTAATTGAATGAAATTATTTTCTCATAGAAAAGGACTAAAACCTATTAAAAGCGTAATGCAAGTTGATTCTATTGATAATGATTTAAAAAATAGTTTGTGGAACGCTTTAGAAATTTGTTATTGGAAGAGTGTTAAAGGTCATGACATTGATTATTTTGAAAATAAAAAAATAAGAGAATTATTAATAATTATTTGGATTCATTATTTCAAAAAAACACTTGATACATTAGAGAGTTATTGGCCTGCAACTTATAAAGTTTTAAAGGAATATTTTTTTTCTTGTAAATGGTATGAAGTTTACGATTTTATTGAATTTGTTGCAGAAACTTATCCTAATGAAGAATTTATTAAATTGTGTAGCGTGTTTTTAGAAAGGGAAGTGTCAGCATATCGTTTCGTAGATGACCAAATAGTTCAGATTACAGATGAAGAGGAAATTTCAGAGATAGAAGATGCTTTAAAGATTCCTATAGATCCAATCAGAGAACACATACATCGTTCTCTTGAATTGTTCTCCGACCGCAAGAATCCTGATTATAGAAATTCAATTAAAGAATCAATAAGCGCCGTAGAAACTATTTGTAGGCTTATTGTTAAAGATGATAAGGCTACTTTAGGAAAAGCATTGGATAAAATTGAAAAAGAGGGAAAGGTAGAATTACATTCTGCCCTTAAAGGTGCCTTCAGTAAAATATATGGTTATACAAGTGATGAAGATGGTATCCGACATTCCCTAATGGATTCGGATGATCTTACCCTTGAGGATGCCAAATTTATGTTGGTTTCATGTTCGGCTTTTATTAACTATCTTAAAGTTAAATCATCAAAGGCTGGGATAAAATTATAGAGATTCGCAAAATACAGTGTCATATAAATGTAGGGGCACGATTCATCGTGCCCAAGAGGGTTTGATAAATCAAACCCCTACAAGTAATATCAATCAATTATGCGATTTTCAGTAGATTGAGATTAAGATTGAGGTTGAGTCAAGGATGAATGAAAAGAACGCGAAAAAACCGCAGAGAATGCGTAAAAACACAGTAAAGAAGACAAAAAACAGGAAATGCCTTCTTGAACAGATTGGGGCTGCGATAAACAAAGATTTATCCCTAAAAGGAATTTCAGAAAGAAGTGTAATTCATGATTTTGAAAAATATAAAAAGAAAAAAAAGATGATGAAGGGGTGACTTATGAATATTAAAGTGAAAAAATGGAATCTTTTTACAATTTTCGTGTTTCTAATTTCATGTTATTCTTTCGCTTTTTCCGCAGAAGAAAAGCAGAAGGAAGCAAACCAGTCTGAAATTCAGGAGACTATTATCGGCGATGTCGTTGCCGATGCGATGCGTGGTGCGCTTGATGCGGATGTGGCGCTGATCAACGCCGGCTCGCTCGGCACAGGCGCGCTGCCGGAAGAAATCACATCAAATAACCTGCACCAGGTCGTCCC
>JBFMBQ010000073.1:0-3290 GCA_040755115.1 bacterium | reverse complement strand
GGTTGTTGTTGATAATAACGACTGTCAGCATAACGGCGATGTTTACAAGACATAATGCTTTCAGAAATGATTCGCGGAAATAGAAGAAGGATGCGAGGGAGAAGGGCAGCAGCATTGCCATCACTTCAGCGACATAGTTTTTGTTGCCGAGCGTGGAGAAGGGGTCAAAGTTTTGACCCAGTCCGAGGAGGGCATTCAAGCCGAAGTGCTGCCAGATCCCGATCGCGCCTTCAATTGTTGCGGTAATAAGCGCAGCGGCGACAAGCAGGTGCAGGTGCTTCAGTGTGTGAAAATATTGAATGAGGAGAAAGAAGAACAGAATGATAGACGACAATAAGATTATTTCTTTCAGACTCACGAAAAAGTTGGGGGTCCACAGCAGGGTAAGAGCGCTTTCACCGATGATAAGCGCTGCGGGCAATAAAATGAAGGGGACGATGCGGAAAGTCCATCTGCTGCGGACAGCGCCTGTTATAAGAAAGATGAAAAGGATGAAGAAGACAGCGATTTGAAATAGAGTCTGCTGGGGGATGCGGAAGGATTCAAGGGAGCGGAAGATGACGAAGAAGGTGCCGAAGAAGAGGGTTTGTATCAGAAGGACCAGACCTGGCAGCGAGAGTGGAGAACGAGGGTCGCGGAAACCAGCGGCAAGAAGCGCGTAAATGATAATGACGGCGGAAAGCACTGCGTAGAGCATAGAGTATAACGGGTGCTGGGTTTTTTGAAAATTCATGAAATATTCATGGAAGACAAAATAAGGGATCACTATGAAAACAGGATAAAGAGAGAACTCAATGAGGCTTTCCTGAAGGAGTGCAAGTGAATGTCTTACAAGTGCAGCGATGAAACAAAGAACAAGGGAGATAATTATTGAGTAAAGAATGAAGGAGGGAGGGGTCAGTTTGAAGTGAGTGATAAAAATGTCATTAAAGATATTCAATCCTGCAAATATCAGGAGAAAAAATGAGACGAACCCGAAGATGAGTTCATTCTGAGAAGTTCTGGAGACCCGTTTCGACATTGTTGTAGACGCGGAAGACGGAGGTCAGCCCGCAGAGGCGCAGTATGTCAAGGACAGCGGGGCAGATGTCGCCTGCGAGACAGATGTCGCCTCCGCGCGCACGAACGGTGTTGAGCAGCGCAACCAGCGTGCCTATCCCTGTGCTGTCAATCCCTGCCAGACCGCTCATATCAATCAGTATGCGGACGCAGCCTTCGTCGGCGAGTTGGCGGACTTTCTTTTTCAACACAAGATGAGTTTCCATATCAAGTGCGCCGTTGGGTTGAATGAGCGTAACACTGTTCTTTCTCTGTGTCCTTAATTGCATGGTTTTTTTCCTTTTATTCATATTTTAGTATTTTATATGTAACCAGAAAAACAGATTTTCAAACTTAGATTTCAGCACAAAAAGTATATTTCTTAAAAGCGCACTCGTTTCAATTACGAATGATAAAAAATGTCAAAGTTCAAATGTAAAATATTTATCCACTAATTTCACGAATTTTCACGAATGAAATTCAAGCGTTTATCTTTTCTGTTTCTCCATGAAATTAAGCACATCGCTCAATTTGAACCGCCTTTGGTTTCCTGCTGTCCGGTAATGAGGGAGAAGCCCCTTTGCCGTGTATCGGCGCAGGGTTGTTTTACACACATTCATAATCTTGGCGGTCTCTTCAAGTGAGATGGTCGGGTTGATAAGCCGCTCAATCAGTTCATCGCGGTTTTTGACAGAAAGGCTGGAGCGGGAGGATTTCATTGTGAGGCTTTTCACGGCGGGTGCGGCATCTGATCGCTGGCTCATCTTTGAGGTGAATGTGAATTTCTGCTGCTCCGCACTGGTTGCGCCTGCTGAGGATTTTTCATCGGTTTTCAAGCGGTCATGGGCAGCAGGCGCAGGTGATGAATGCGGGCTGACGGAAATTGGCGGTTTCTTTGTTACTACATCCACAGGATAATTCCGCCTTATCGTTACCTCTTGCTGCGTGATAGGGCTTTGCAGTGTATAAGATTTTTTAGCGGGTGTATCCAGCAAAGATTTCCCCGACGATTTCCGTGCGGCATCAGAAATCTGAGAAGAAGGTTCCTTTTGAATCTTATCGGTCTGTTCCTTCACATATTTCTGCCAATCGGAGTATCTCTTCATCTCTACTCACCTCTTTTATTTTTCCATGTTTCTTTTTAGTTATTCGGTTGCGGTTGCGCTGCTTATATTGGGACTCGTAGTTCGTAGATCGGGGATCGGGATACAAAGAATTATTTTCCGAACCCCGAACTACGATTCCCGAACTACGATCCCAGTCGCGCAACCGTTCAACGACACACCTTGCACTTTAATCAGAATCGTATGCCGAACGATTTAAACTCAAAGGCGCCGTCAAGCCACCGCAAATCTACTCCTGTAACATGAGCGACAGAGGGACCTTCTTTAATCCTGTCAACGAGTTCTCTTAACTGCTCGTCGCTGCCGGAGGCGACTACTTCTACTGTGCCGTCGGGCACATTTCTGACATATCCTTTTACACCGATCTGGTTGGCAACGCGCTCAACAAAATATCTGAAGCCCACGCCCTGAACCATTCCGCGGACTGTCGCCCTGAACGCCTTGTTTATTTTATCGTTCATTTTTAATTTCACCACCAAGACACCAAGGATAGCAAGAAAAACTACAAAGCGATTCTCTTAATCCCCTCCTTAATGCGATTAACATTAAAATTAATGAGAAGTCCGAGGCGAAAACCAGAGAGTTTAAGATATGTAAGAATCTGGGCGTAGTGTACAGGAAGAATGGTTTCCACTGCTTTAAGTTCCACTATCAGGGCGTTTTGTATTACCATATCAAGACGCAATCCATCATCAAAACGAATATTGTCATAAATAATAGGCAGTATAACCTGCCTTTTCACTTTTAATTCTCTCTTTTCTATCTCGTGAGCAAGACAAATTTCATAGATGCTTTCTATCAAACCTGGACCAAGTGTTGTATGAATAGCATAAGCAGCATCTACAACACATTTTGCTATCCTGTCAGTTTCCTTAGGAATAGGCTCTCTTGGCGTCTTGGTGTCTTGGTGGTTCATATTTTCACTTCTGTTAATGCATAGATGCCCGCTATTTAATACTCTTATTAGTATCGCCTTGCGGCTCGTTGTCTGAGGTCTCGTTTTCCTTGATCATCGGCGGCGCCACTGATGCAGAAAGGCGGTTGAGCAGCGAACCTGGTGTTTCCTGTAATTCATCACCGGCGGATGTTTCCTTCGGGAACGGCTCAATTTCTTTTTTCCCCTCTTCA
>JBFMBQ010000072.1:0-3731 GCA_040755115.1 bacterium | reverse complement strand
GATTGTCTTTCGGCAGCCTTTCTTCCGGCGGCGGCAGCGGCGTGAACGGGCGGTGCGGCTCGGTCTGATACCAGTAGGCTGTGTTTGAATAATCGCAGCCGGGGGCATCGTTCGTGCCGCCGTGTTCAATGGTAACGCGGATTGATTTTTCAAAAGGCACGGGGTCGGGGATGTGAAATCTGTAAGCGGAAATGCGCGCCCGAAGGTGGTCTTTCAATATCAATCCGTGGAAGGGTGCTGCGAAAGTGCCTCTGTTAAAATACCACCCGCTGTTGAAATAATCTTCTGTGCCGGTGCCGTGGATGGAAGGCTCATTTTCGCCGTCAACGAAGATCATTTCATCGCCTTCAAGAAACCAGAACCACAGAGGAACTGCGAGCAGCGATGGCGCCGAGTAAGGGAGAAATCTTCCCTGCATGTGAAGGAAGCACCCGGCATAGTGCCCGCGTCCATCCGCCTCAAGTATGGTGTAATTTTCGTTTCTTCGGGTGGTTTCGCGCCTCCAGTTTGCATGGAAGTAGGCGAGATTTTCAGGCATCTGCCTGAACAGATGATACTGGATATGGAAATAGACGATGGTGTGTTTCGTTTCGGACTGAGATTCAATTTCAAATCTGGCGGAGCGAGCGAAAGGCATAGGGAAGTAGGAATGATTGCCGCCGCTCGTCATTCCGAGCGGCATTGAAGAATAATGAACATAGCGGCAGAAGCCCGCCCCGAAGAAATCGCCGACGGGACATTCAATGCTGGGTGTTTCTTCTCCGTCCCAGTAGGCGCGCAGGACAGCCTTGCGGAGAATGTAGGGGTCGGAGGAGGTTACGGTTATCCATATTCGGGAGATGCAGCCTGCGCCCTCAATCTCGGCGATAGTGCGCCTTTCACCCGCATCCAGGATGAAGTAATCCTCGTTGCCGCCGGTGCGGTCATAAGATGATTCCTGGTAACTTCGGTATTCTTTTAGATACGGCAAATTCAGAAGCATTGCGAGATTCATTATAAGTGCTTATCTGCAAATCAGCCACTAAAACACAAAAGCACTAAATTTCACAAAATTTTATGTATTTTTGAGTCCAGTGTAAAAAGTTAATGGAGTGAATGGGAATGATTTTTTTTAGACGCTGATTACGCTGATTGCACTGATTACGCTGACGACGGGAGACGGGAGATGTAAGATGGGAGACGATTAAAAATCATCTCACTTTTACCGTCTTCCTTATACCGTTTACCGCTTCAGTGTTTTCAGCGTCAAAAAGATCATCATCTCTTACACAAAACACAATTTTTGCACCAAAGTCATTTTTGTGTTTTCGTGGTTTTGTGGCAAGAAGTAAGTGCATATTCATTCTCATAATGTAAAATACCACGCTGTGGTATTAGATGGATAATTTGATTTTATTTTATATATTGACTTTTAATGACTTTGTGATTATATTCACATAGATCGTGTAAGCAGTATATCAATTCTACGGCGATATGCAGCCTTTAACATATAAAACATCAAAAAGGATTTAAGGAGGAAAAATGAGATTGCGTATAGTCGGACATCTTAAAAAAGCGGGTTTGACATTGATGTTTCTTGCGACTGCCTCACCTCTTATGGCGAGTGAAGCCACACTCAAGATTCCTGAATTGAACCAGACCCAGACAAACTATCTCTTGATAGGTCTGGTTATCTGTGTTTTAGGGATGATTTTTGGTGTGCACCAGTATTTGAAAGTCAAGGCGTTGCCGGCTCACCAGTCCATGCTTGATGTGGCAGGCGTTATTTATGAAACCTGCAAGACCTATCTTATCCAGCAGGGGAAATTCCTCATTATACTGGAGATATTCATTGGTTTGTGCATCACTTTCTATTTTGCTTACTTGCAGGAAACTCCGCTCAATGGTGTGCTGCTTATATTGGGGTGGTCGGTTGTAGGAATTCTCGGCTCTTATGGCGTTGCATGGTTCGGGATAAGGATGAACACGCTCGCCAACGGGCGGATGGCGTTTGCGTCGCTTGAAAGGAAGCCGATAAAACTCTACAGCATTCCTATAGACGCCGGGATGAGCATCGGCGTGCTGCTGGTTTGTGTTGAACTCATTATGATGCTGATAATTCTGATATTTGTTCCGCGCGAGTATGCTGGCGCGTCATTTGTGGGATTCGCTATCGGTGAATCTCTCGGGGCGAGCGCATTGAGAATATGCGGAGGTATCTTCACGAAGATCGCCGACATCGGTTCCGATCTCATGAAGATCGTCTTTAAAATCAAGGAAGATGATCCTCGCAATCCCGGCGTGATCGCGGACTGCACTGGCGACAACGCAGGCGACAGCGTGGGACCGACTGCGGACGGTTTTGAAACCTACGGCGTTACGGGCGTTGCACTCATCAGTTTTATCGTTCTTGCAGTCGGAAGCGTTGCGCTACAGGCTGAACTCCTGACCTGGATTTTCATTATGAGAATTCTCATGATCGTTACTTCCATCGTTTCCTTCTGGATCACGAAGGCTTATGGCAGTGCTGCAAACAGGAATAAAGAAGATGTAGATTTTGAAAAACTCCTTACCTCGCTCGTGTGGGTAACCTCTGTAGTTTCAATAGCCATGACCTTCGGGGTAAGTTACTGGCAACTATCGGCTTTGCCGAACAACCTGTGGTTTAAACTTTCAATCATAATCAGTTGTGGGACGATAGCCGCCGCCCTTATCCCTGAGTTTACGAAGATATTCACAAGCACGAAATCAGGTCATACGCGGGAGGTCGTAACTGCAACGAGGGAAGGCGGCGCATCGCTCACGATACTTTCCGGTATAGTAGCGGGCAATTTCAGCGCGTTCTGGATAGGGTCTGTGATTGTTGTGCTTATGTTCATCTCCTTCATTACAAGCACATTTGGACTCAACGAATTCATGCTGTATCCTTCCATCTTTGCTTTCGGGCTGGTTGCGTTCGGCTTTCTTGGCATGGGTCCTGTCAACATCGCCGTGGACAGTTATGGTCCGGTTACCGATAATGCGCAGTCCATATATGAACTTTCTCTTATTGAGACAATACCGAATGTTGATAAGGAGATAGAGAAAAAGTTCGGGTTCAAGCCTGATTTTGAGAAGAGCAAGGATTATTTGGAGGAGAACGACGGCGCAGGGAATACCTTCAAGGCGACGGCAAAGCCTGTGCTCATCGGGACTGCGGTTGTGGGGGCGACTACAATGATCTTTTCACTGATTCTCGTGCTCAAGGATGCACTCGGCGTTGACCCGGAGACGGTTCTGAGCATACTGAATCCTTATGCGATCATGGGTTCCATCTGCGGGGGGCTTGTCATCTACTGGTTCTCGGGCGCGTCAATGCAGGCTGTAACCACAGGGGCATACCGCGCGGTTGAATACATCAAGAAGAACATAAAGTTAGACGATAAGGCATCCAAGAGCGCGTCAACGGAAAATTCCAAAGAGGTTGTGAAGATATGCACGCAGTACGCACAGAAGGGGATGTATAACATCTTCTTCGCTATTTTTTCCTTTGCGCTTGCATTTGCGTTTTTCTCCGCTTCCGACAATGCCAACCCTGAGCCTGCGGCGTTTTTTATTTATTACCTGATTTCCATCGCCATTTTCGGGCTGTTCCAGGCGATTTACATGGCTAACGGCGGCGGGTGCTGGGACAACGCCAAGAAAATTGTGGAGATAGAATTGAAAGCGAAGGGAACGCCGCTTCATGACGCGACTGTTATCGGTGATACTGT
>JBFMBQ010000071.1:0-3094 GCA_040755115.1 bacterium | reverse complement strand
CATCACGAGTGATGTCCTCTACGCAGGTTTCCATAAGGAAATAAGCATCCATTTTTTTCTTGATCAATCTATCAAGAATTTCCTCCCACCTGCTGCGGTCCCGAGTCGGGAATTCGTCGCATATAAGAAAAACATTGACTTTGAAGTTCTTGTGAAGGAAATCAACTTCTTCAACAAATTTTCGCGGTTCTCGTCCGCGCCAGGTCTGCTTCCAGAACTTGAATTGAGAACAGAATGCACAGTCGTGACTGCATCCCCGCGAGGAACTCACCATCCCCAGCCGCGAGCGCGGTATTACAAAATAGGTGTAATCCTTCCACTCAACCAGTTCCCACGCAGGTGTAAGTGATTCAAGATCATCGGTGAAGTTCCGTTCGGGTGTTTTTACGACATCGCCGTCCGCGTGGAAAGCAATCCCCTTTACATTTTCCACACCTTTGCCATTGGTGAGTGAGCGCAGGAGTTCCACAATTGTATGTTCTCCTTCACCGCGGACAATGTAATCAACTGCGCCTGCGTTCCGGCGTAGAATTTCTTCATTGCAAAAGGTAGGGTGAACACCACCGAGGATGGTAGTTACTGACCTGTCAATGGTTTTCGCCGTCTCAAGCACTTTTAAAGCGTCATTGAAAGTAGGAGTGCATGCGGTAACACCGATGAAATTGGGTTTTGATTTTTTTATCCTTTCACCGATCTCACTGTGGGAATGAAATTTTGACATTGCGTCATATATTTCAACAGAAAAACCCGCTTTTTTGAGCGAACCTGCAATATAAACCAGTCCGAGCGGCATCCATCTGCCGGCGACTTCCACAACGCCGCAGTGATACGGCGGGGTTACAAGCAATACCCTGTTGCTCATATTCCTCATTATGCCACAGCGATTAAAGCATGTCTAAAACCACCATTAAATGAATACCACAAACTGTAGTTGGGGCGACCGGCCGGTCGCCCCTACATCTGTGTCAATCCGTGTTAATCCGTGTTAAAAGGTCTGCGCGAAGGGCGTTAAGTTAATCAGCAACTTCAGCGAAAACCCTCATAATATCCGTCTCGGTTATTATCCCGACCAGGCGATCATCTTCAACAACCGGCAGACACCCGATCTTCCTCTCCGCCATAATCTTCGCGGCGTTCCTCAGTGATTCATCCCCTCCTATTGATAGAAAATCCCCCGTCATAATATCCTCTATCTTCATGTCCTTATCGGTTTCAACCCCGCAAACGGTTCTCACCGATTCGGCAATCGCCAGTGTGCGGTTAATGTCGCGGTCGGATACTATTCCCACAACCTTGCCGTCATCCACAACAGGCAGATGCCTGAAATGGTTCTCATCAAGGAGCCTTTTCGCTTCGCTGACCGGCTTGTCCCTTTCAATAACCACAATGTTGTTCGTCATATAATCTTTTACCCGCATCTAATACACCTCTTTTGTTAAATGTTTTGTGCTGTTCGTCTTGATTTATATCATTTTCTTGTCAGAGCCATTATCTCTCTTCGGAGTCTCAACCAGTAATAAACCCCGACGGTAAGCAGTATAAGGAAAAAAACATGCTTTCCGACAAGCGCAGGAATCTGCGCCCTGCCCGCCGCATCCGACCACTCATAAGTTCTGTATGCCAGTGTCCTGACAATGCCTCCAAGTATGATCCACACCACGCTGGCAAGTGCGATTACGCTTAATCTATTATACAAACCTGTGAAAAATTCAACAGGTTCATCAATTTTTTTATCCCTGACATATTTCAGCATAACCATCATCACAACTGCGCTGCAAAGAAGAAGCGCGCTCGCCACATCATGCAGATAATTGTTCAGCATCACGACAACGCCGATCATCTCTTCACACCCGCTACCAAGTTCCTTGCCGCCGTGAATTCCAGCAGTGGCCTGTCGTCTGTATTAATCCGCATGTCTCCGGATTTATCAATTATTTCCCGCACTTGCTCCTGTGTGCGTGATATGACGAACGGCAATGCAACAGGAAACTCATTCAACTCTTTTACCTCCCTTATGATTGACTCAGACTCCATGCTTATCCGTTCCTTTGAACCAAGAAACAGAAGGTCCCCCGACATCGGCACCTTCCAGATTGAGGTATAAGGGAAAACCGCTGCGAATGTCTTCAGCATTATCGTTACATCCCTGTCCGAAAACATGTAGTAAGGAAACCACTGGCAGAACACGCCGCCGGGGTTGAGTCGCCTTTCCGCCGCCCTGAAGAATTCTATCGTGAACAAATTGGCAACACTCGCCTCAGTGGGATAAGACGGCTCCGAAGAAATAATGTCATATTTCTTATCTGTAACCTGCAAGTAATTTCTCGCATCAGCAATGATCATGTTTATTCCCGATCTCATCAGATCGGGATAGAAAAATTGTTTCACCGCCTGCACCACTGCGGGATTTATTTCTACCCAGTCCACATTATCAAGTTTTCCCTTCGCCGCGCGCATTGTTATCCCGGTGCCAAGCCCGATGCCGAGAAAATTTTTTGCGCCCGGATTCGCCGCCAGAGGCAGATACGCCAGCAGCAGTGTGTTATACATATCGCCCCCGGTTGATCCCTCTATCTTCCCGCCGTTCTCCAAAAACATACTGTTGTTCAAACGGTTGAAAAAGACTTTGACTGTCCCGTGCGCATCGTCTCTGTGAAACAAAAGTCGGTAGTTGCTTGAATCCGTTACAAACGCACGGTAATCAACATACCTTGAGGCTATGTAGAAATTGTAAAAATAAGGTCTTGCCTCTGAGTTCCTGACCAGAAGGAATACCATTATGAGCAGCACGCATCCAAGCCCGGCGGTAAATTTCCATCTCCTGCTCCCTGATACTACTATTGCAGTCAGCGCGACGACAAGATTCAGACTCGCCGCCAGAAGCGTTGTGTTTCTGATCCCAATCAGTGGTATCAAAAGAAACCCTGCCGAAAATGAGCCGAGTATCGCCCCAAGCGTATTTGCAGAATATACTCTCCCGACATCGCTGCCTACGCTCTCCATTCTTTGCGTGATAATCTTGCTGACCACAGGAAAAGTCGCCCCCATCAGCATCGTTGGAATGACCATGATTAAAAAACAGAGTATGAACTGT
>JBFMBQ010000070.1:0-2643 GCA_040755115.1 bacterium | reverse complement strand
CTTGTAATTTACCTTCAGCAGGTCTTCGTGTTTGTAATATTCTGGTTGATCAAAGGTTGGCATTTTTTGTATCAGAGTCAATTTTCAGTCTTTATCAACTGGTATTTCAACTTCCTTCATTAAATCTCTGAACTCGTCTTCGTATTCTTCGTAGGTGTGAACTTTGACGGGGTAATCCCATGGATTGACATGCCTTTTTGCACGGTTGTTGTTTGCGAGATTTCGCGTTGGGCTGAGAAATACGCCCGCCATGTGCATCAACTTGCTGAAGGGGAAATATGCAAGCAGGATGGAGACCAGGAAGAGATGCCCGAAAAACAGCGGGTTGATGCCAGCCGGCACGACTGGATTAAAACTAACCAATCCCATGGTCAGTTCCTTTATGGCTGTGAGGTCTGTTTTGCCGATGTATCTGAGCCAGAAGCCGCTGACGGCGATGCCGAGGAGGAGAAAGAGCGGGAAATAATCGTTGTAGAGAGAGATATAGCGCAACTGCGGGGAGACGAGCCGCCTGATGAGCAAATAAGCGAGAGCGATTATGAGGATAAACGATGTCGCATAATATACGGGAACACCGACCTGCATAAAGCCGTCAACATCTTGAAGGACTGTTACGAAAAAAGGTGTCGGCTCTGTGAAAAGTCTGATGTGTCTGATCAGGACAATAAGAAACGACCAGTGGAACGCTATCGCTCCAAGCCATAGCCACAGGCTTGTGCTGTAGATGAGTTTTCGTCTTTCAACTATCTTTGTGTTTGTGTTTCTTAAAAGCGAGCGGAAGAGCAATATTTCCAGTAACATTCTGACGATGACCTCTAATGCAGTGAATGGGTTGTCAAATCTTTCGCGTTTCAGCCAGTGGAGTGATTTCTGCTGCCCGCAGGTTGTAGTTATTCGGAACGGGACAGGTGAATTCGCCCAGTTCATCACCTTGTAGATCAGACCCGCAAAGAAAATAGCGACGGCGATGTATGGCACAACGACACCGAACAATGATTGAAGTCCCATGCTTGCGCTTGCGTAGGCTATGAGAAAAAAGACTGCGATTGTAATAAAAGAAATTAAAACCATCATCGTTCTCAACCGTGAAAAAGTGCAAGGTGCAAAGTGCAAAGTGCATAAATGGGTAAGGCGGTAGATGGCAGACGGTAGATGTAAGATGATTTTTGATCGTCTACCATTTTCCGTCTACCGTCTCCCTTCCTGTTCTTTTGCACTGGAATAAACCTCGCTTTATTCTACTCTATGTTTATGTTACCGCTGATTTGTTCAACAACCGAATCGGTGTCAGCATTGTTGAATTTTCTCATTATTGCCGAGACATTTCTCTTGACCTCGTTGACGCGGAGTTCGTAGATTTTTTCTCTGCATTTTGTGTAGATGTCAAAGGCGAGAAGTGTGATTTGAGCAAGTTTGTCTTCAAACTCGGTCAACTGTGGATATAGTTCCTGATTGTGGGAATAATCCACAAGTTCAGTCCTGACTATATTTTTGAGAAAATGAATGAACGAGACAGCCTGGGAAGGCAGTGCGCACTGAAGCGCCCTGATTTTTATGATTTCTTCAAGGTCGCCGCGGATACTGTCCGCATCCCATCCTTCAATGAGACAATCAAGGATGGCTGCGGCGCCTTTGCGCAGGGCGTGTCCGACAGGGTTGGCAAACTGATCTTTTTGCCGTTTGATAAAGGAAGAAACATTTTCGGGGTAAGCGGCGTAAATTTCTTCAAGCCATCTTTCAGTGATGGTTTCCTTTTTCTTCTTCAAGATTTCAGGAAGGGTCATAGAGTGAAACCACTCATTTTTTCAATTTGTGAAATAATTCACGACACCACATTTATATTTTATTGACAACAAATTGGGGTGTCAAGAAATAAAAAAAATTTTTAGTGCCACTATGTGGTATCTGTTTTGCAGTTATTCGGTTGCGGTTGTGGTTGCGCTGCTGGAATCGGGATTCGTAGTTCGTAGTTCGTAGTTCGGGAAAAATCTTTGAATCCCTAACCCCGATCTACAAATCCCGAATTACGATTCGAGCCGCGCAACCGTTCAACGATACCCCATTCACACCATTTTCATTTTGATATGGTTAGAGAACCGATGCCGTGAGAGCGAGATAACCGCGTGCGCTTAACAGAAGGTTGCAGAAGGCGAGTTCGGTCATCGTGCAGAAACATCCGCTGCGGCGAACCTCCCGGCGGATACGGCGTGCAGGGTATGAGCGCAACAGAGAATAAAGGTCGTAGTTCCACTCCCTCAAATTGCCGAGTTCACGCCCGGCAACAGAGCAATCCCTGACAACTCCGTTCGGGGCAAAATACAAATAGCCGCTTCCTGCATGGCAGCGGATTGATTGTCTCATATCCGCAAGGTTCTGCTCGGCGACCTGAAGTTGCATACGGTTGATCTGCATAAGGAGCCGCTGAAGGCTTCTGCCTTTCAATCGGCTCTGATGCGTGATGAAAGAATTGCGGGCGGCGCAGATTTCCTTCCGGGAGGGCATCACATCTGTGGCATAGACACCGAGCGCATCGCTGCCGCAGGCTGTTTCCGCTGTGATCACATCGGGATAAAGTGAGAAGGCATGATTGATAAGTTCTGTAGTATTCGCTGCGTTGAAGCGGGAAAACAGGAGATGAAATCC
>JBFMBQ010000069.1:0-2623 GCA_040755115.1 bacterium | reverse complement strand
GGCGGTCTCAAAGGCGATGAATACATTGACCGATTGAAGATCGTCAAAGTTGAGGATGAAAAGACGATAAGGAAAGTGGGTCACAATCTTTTTGAAGTAGCGCCCGAACACCCGCAGCCAGTGGCTGCGGAGGATTTCAATCTGCGGCAGGGCGCGATAGAAAAATCCAATGTAAACTCCATCACGATGCTGCGCAATATGATAGACATAATGCGCACTTATGAGGCGAACCAGAGGGTGATACTGACGCAGGATGAGTTGATAGGGCGCGCGGTGAACGATGTTGCCCGAGTTTAATATAGGTTGTTTATCAAAGGTGAGTAATTATTAATCAATGATGCAACAGTAGAGAAAACAAATCAGGAGGAGACAAATTATGATGAGATCACTTTACACGGCGGCGACCGGGATGCTGACCGAGCAGTTGAACACGGACATCATCGCCCATAATCTGGCGAATGTGAACACCACGGGCTACAAGAAGACACGCCCGAATTTTCAGGACCTGTTTTATCAGACACTCCGCGAGGCTGGCACGCCAGTAACGCAGGGCGCATCAATCCCGGTTCCGCTTCAGGTCGGTCTTGGCGTCCGCCCCATCGCAAACCAGAAGATCTTCATGCAGGGCAACCTGATGCAGACCGATCACCCGCTTGATGTGGCGATTATGGGCATAGGCTTCTTCCAGATTCGTCTGCCCAACGGCGAGATCGGTTACACTCGGGACGGCACCTTCAAGATGGACAAGGAAGGCAGTATCTTAACCTCACAAGGTTATTATATTGAGCCTGCGCTGACGATTCCGCAGGAGGCGATGGAGATCAACATAACCGAGGATGGACATATAACTGTGAAGATTCCTGGGCAGGTGGAGCCGCAGGATGTTGGGGACATTGTGCTTGTGCGGTTCGTAAATCCGGGCGGGCTTGATAACATAGGAGACAACCTTTATTTAGAGACCGCTGCATCGGGGCCTCCTATTGAGGGACAGCCTACGCTTGAAGGTTTCGGCAGCATCCGCCAGCGGTTCCTTGAGCAGTCAAATGTTCAGGTTGTTGAGGAAATGGTTCAGTTGATAGTCGCACAGCGTGCTTTTGAGGTTAGTTCCAAGGCGATTCAGACATCGGACGATATGTTAGGCGTTGCAAATAATCTGAAGCGGTGAGGTAAGCAGGTAGTAGGTAGTAGGTAGGGGAAATTTGTATGAGGAACGGACTAATGCCAAATGACAAATGTCAAATGACAAATGTCAAATTTTCAATTTTCAACTTGGTATTATTCATTTCATTGTTCATTTTTATATTACATTTTGCTACAAGTGCAGTTTATGCTAAGGGGAAGATTGTGGTGAGGGAGAGTTCTGAGGTGAGCGGGCGGGTGATCCTGCTTGGTGATGTTGGCACATTTGAAGGGGTTACCTTGGATGAGACGGAGAAACTGCATAATTTACGCATCGGCGCATCACCGCAGCCGGCGCGGGAGTTGAAGTTGAATCGTGCGCAGGTGAAGTCCCGTCTTTACAATGCGGGGCTTGAGTTGAATGAGTACGATCTGGAAATACCTGAGAAGGTAACGATACGCAGCCGCGCGACAGTTGTAACAGGCAAGGAGATCGCGGAGGCAGGGGCTGAATATCTGCGCGCAAACCTGCCTGTAGTCGTTAAAAATTTCACGGTCAGCATCAAGGGTTATCCTGAAGATGTGGTTTTGCCGGCAGAGGGTGCGGTGGAGTTGCGACCAGTGCTTGATGTGCGCCCGGAGCGGGTCGGCATTACAGGCTACAGGGTGGAGGTAGTGCAGGGAGGTGTTGTGAAGCGGATAATTAGTTTGCAATCATATCTTAATGTGGGACTGGAGGCGGCGGTTGCGGTGCGGCAGATAGAGGCGGGCGAAACTTTTAGTGAAGGTGATATAAGGATGGAGCAGCGGCCGGTCGCTGATTTACGCGCTGCTACTTTGTTCGCGCCGAATCAGATTGTGGGGAAGCGAGCGAGACGCAGGTTGAGCGAGGGCGAAGTGATAACGGCGAATGCGGTAGAAGTTATCAATGATGTTAATACTGGCGATGCGGTGCAACTGATAGTGAGGTCGGGAGGGATTGAAGTTTCAACGAGCGGCAAGGCGCTTGAGAAGGGTCTGCGTGGGGATACTATTCGTGTGATGAACCTGGGTGCACGGAAGATTGTTAATGGCGTGATTATTGACAGCAAGACGGTTGAGGTGCTGGTGAATCAATAAAATCGTGTGCCGTGATCTCAAAAGTTCGGCGCGATGTGGAAATCGCGCCCTACAGCGCTTCATATGGCTAAAATGTTACGAATATAGAATATTGAACAAGGAATGATGAATATAGAACAAGGAACAAAAGAATAAGGGGTGGCAAAATGAAAATTCTCTGGTTTGCAATGGGGTTGATCATATCGGCGATTATTTTTACGTCGGTTGCAGGCGCTGCTTCACTGTGGGACGAGCATAATGGGAATCTGTTTGCGGACATCAAGGCGCGGTATGTGGGTGATGTGGTTACGATACTGGTGAACGAGCGCACGGATGCGACGCAGAGGTCGTCAACTGAGATGTCTCAGGAAGAAGCGATGGAAAGCGGCACAGGCACGGGACTTGT
>JBFMBQ010000068.1:0-4677 GCA_040755115.1 bacterium | reverse complement strand
GATACGGGCAGAGCAAATACATCGTCATGTAGAACTTCAATTAATAGAAGCGAAGAGGATGGAACTGGAAGGCTGCGAGATTATCCACAGCGGTGATACGGGGCTTGTGGCGATGCCGTCCGGGGAGCGGGCGGCGCGGAAGGCGGCGCTGCTCGGTCTGTCGGCTTATGTGAAGTTGCTGTTGAAACCGAGCGGGATTTATTTTCTGCACGCCGGAGCGGTTGAGCGTGATGGGAAGGCGCTGGTATTTGCCGGTGAAAACGACAGCGGCAAGAGCACGCTGGTAAGGCGGTTTGTGCTTGAGGGGTGGAAGTTTATTGCGGATGATAATCTGCCGGTGATGCGGGCGGGGGCATGTTTTCTGGGCGAGGCATTCTATGTGGGGCAACTGGAGCAGGAAGGGATTGAAAGATTAGTGAGGGAGGGTTTCACACCGGTTGCGCTGCCTGGGTTTCTCAGGGCGCCGCGCTGCGGGGGCGACCCTGTTGAGATCAGGGCAATTATTTTTCTTGAAAAAAATCATGAAAACGGGACAGGAGAAATAATTTATCTTCAGCGAAAGGAAGCCCTGGGAAAGCTGTTGGCGTTGAGCAAAACGCCGCTTACAGACGATGATTATGAGAATTTCCTTGATGTCCTCATTGGAGTTGTTCAGCAGGCGGATTGTTATGAAATGAAATTTAACCCTGTAAGTTGCATGAAAATAATTGAACCGCAGATGAACACCGATAAACAGAGTTAAGATGAACACAGATATAGACGGAGATTCACGCCATGCGCTGCATAAATAAAGCATCTGTGTTCATTGATACTTTTTTGCTTGAAAGTATGTAAAGAAGTTTTCATATTATGTTTAAGATTTTGCGATTATGGGGATTAAATAAATAAGGGTGGATTGGGAAACAGAGAAGTGGAGAGAAGGCAACATAAAACCCCTGAAAACTCCTGCGGAAGGTTTTCATATCGCAGCATTTTTTTACATTTGCCAATGATTAGACCTTTTGCAATCACCGTATTTGCGCTGTTGTTTATGTATTTGCCGTTATCATTGGCGGCAGATAAGAAGGTGGTAGTGTTTGATTTTACGCCGCAGCGCGAGCATGACAATGAATGGATTGGCGCTGCGCTTGCTGAATATGTATCCGTTCTTTTTGAGATAGCGCAGGGATACACAGCGACTGAACGCAATGTGGTAAACAGGATGTTGATGCGGTATGGATATTCACCGTCAACTCCGTCGTCGTTTGAGGTGAAGGATAGGATTCGTGAGGCGCTGGGCGGGAACATCGTGATCGAGGGAAGTTATACGCTGGAGAGCAACACCTTGCGGTTTCGCGGCAGTATCGTGGATATGGTGAGCGGAGAACTTGCGAGAGACCTGGTGCTCCAGATTTCGCCGTTTGACATCTTTACTACACAGACAGAGATAAAGGCGCAGATAGAAAGGGCAATCGGCGCGAAACTTAGAAACGACAGACAGTTGTTTCTCGGCACGCGCTCGGAGAGCGCATACATCTCGTTCCAGAAGGGACGGATCCAATATGAGGGCGGCAAGGCTGACAATGCGCTACCGCTGCTGAACAAGTCTGTTTCTTCCGATGCTAAATATGTTGCGCCGCTTCTGCTTCTGGGCAGGATATATCTTGAGAAGGCTCACTATCAGGATGCAACAAAGTATCTGAAGAAGGCGACGAATCTTGCGCCAAATAACGCCGAGGCGCATTTCCTGCTGGGGATGGCAGCGTTTCTCCAGCGCGACAGACGCACGGCGGAAACTCATCTTAAGAAAGCAACCAAACTGAAAAGCGGAGAACCTGATTACCATTATCAACTCGGTGTTTTTTATTCTGAGAACAGAATTTTTGATGAAGCGGAGAAAGAGTTGCGGCGGGCAGTGGAAGCAGACCCCGGCATGGCTGGGGCATGGTATAAACTGGCTGCGCTCTACAGCATGCAGCGGAAAAAAGACGAGACATATTCCGCTCTGGAAAAGAGCATAAGCGCTGGAAACAAGGAGATTATCGGACGCTTGAAAAACGATGCGGATTTTCAGTGGCTATGGAATGATACCCGGTTCAAACAACTTCTTCAGCGGAATTCACATTAAACTGTAAATAAATTGTAAGTGGAAGGTTGTAAATTATGATAGGTGAGAAGTAAGAAGTGAGGTTATCGTTAATGAAGATACACCATCTCCAGCATATCCGCACATCCGCACCTCTGCACATACACACACGCAGACTTAGTTATCGTCCATCTCACATCTCACATCTTGCATCTTACATCTCCCTTATCACATTGCTTACCACATTGATGGTTTCAGTGTCGTTTTATCTTACCGGCTGCGCGGGCGGTAAGGGTGAGGGTGCGGCGACAAAAGAGTTAAAAGAACAGTCTGCGCCGTTGCTGTCGGAGGAAATTCTGAAAAAAATCTCGCAGCGCGTCCTTGCAGATGTTCCGAATACTGAACGGCTGCGTCAGGTTCAGAAAATGGGCATCCTGCGTGTGGGACTGCCGCCTTTTGAAATCCCGTTCCAGTATATGAATGAGGAAATGGACTTGATGGTGGGATTCAATGTTGACATGACAGATGAGATTGCCCGCATACTGGGTGCGAAAACGAATCTTCAGATACTGGATTGGATGGATGGGAATTATCAGACAGGGAGCACCAATGGCAGATTGGACATATTTATTTTCAATACGGGGGAAGGACATTGCAACGGCGGCACGGAAGTACCCACTTTTTACTTTGGTCATGGGAAAGGCTGGCAGAAAATCTGCATTCCTGATGCGGACAGGGGAATGGCTGAAGCAATAAAACAGATTCTTGATTATCTTGATGAGACCGGAATATACGCGAGGATTTACAGGAATTATTTCGTCAGTATTTAACTTTGATCCCGGTGAAAAAAGCACTGGATTTTTCAAAAATCAACTGATTTAACTGATTTTCACTGATTCAACCTGGTGTAAATTCGTGTAATTAGCGGGTCATATTTTTTGTCTTTTAAACCCGATGATCTTGGTGCCCTGGCGGTGTAAAATATAATACGCACCCGATGGCAATGATATGAACAGGGAAAGCATATTTTTCAAGATAGCGGTCTCACATGCGCTGATGCTGTTCGTAGCGATGGCTGTGTCGGGGACGGTTTATTATTTTCTTGTATCAGATTTTCTTGCAAAGAGCATGCAGCGCGATCTGGGACAGGCGTCAAAGGTAGTGCTGAACCTGATTGATGAAGACCTCTCGCGAGCGGCGATGTATTCCAAACTCGTTTCAGAAAACTTTCAGATCAAGAAGGAATTAAGGGAAAAAGATGTTGACGGCGTTCGTTCGGTGTTGAGGAGTGAGTTGGAAATAGTAACAGGTGATTTTCTTTCGGTCGCAGATGAAAAAGGCGTGGTGTTTGTGCATGTAGGACGCGGCGGCGATGATGGCGTGGAGCGGGTGCCCGAGCCTCTGCATCTCAGTGATGTGTTTCAGCGATGCGAGAACAGCGGCAGGCAGGCTGTGGGAATTGAGACGATATTTCCAAATACAATCGTAGTAACCGCATTGTCGCCGATTCGTGAGATTGACGGTTCGCTTCAGGGTTTCCTGCGGATGGGATACTTACTTGACAACAAGTTTGCGCAGCGCATAAAGGACATGACGGGGATAGAGGTCGCCCTTATTTACCGCGGTGTGCTTGCGGCGAGTTCATCTATGGGAATGCGGACCGGGGGGATAGAAGTCGGATCGTCTCCTGTGGGGTCAATTTCAAGAGAGAATGTTGTGCACACATCACATTTCAGAGAGGGGGAAGTGGAACTCCTCGTTGCGTATCCGCGCAGCCGCATTGCAGTGGTGCAAAGGAACGGTCTGTTTCTGATCTGTCTGATCACCTTTTTTGCGTTTACGCTCGGCATTGTTCTGAGTCTTCAGACCGCGCGCCGCATCGTCAGCCCGATCAAGGAATTGATGTTTGGAGTGCGAAAAGTTGAGGACGGCGATCTGAATTACCAGATGCTGACTGTCGGGAAGGACGAGGCTGGAGAACTGGCACGCAGTTTCAACAGGATGACAGAGGCACTGCGCATAAGGGAAGCGGAGATAAGAGAGAGCCAGCGTCAGTTGATAGAGTCCGGCAAACTTGCAGCAGTCGGTGAACTGGCTGCCGGTGTTGCGCATGAGATCGGCAATCCCCTTGCGGCGCTTTCCGGATACATTCAACTTTTAAAGATCGGCGCTGAACGGAAGGATTCTGATCATTATCTTGAGGAGATGGAGCGCGAGGTATTTTACATAGATGGTATTATAAGGGAACTGATTGATTTTTCGCGTCCGGGTGAGTTTCAGATGGAGGAAGTGGATGTAAACGAGGCGGTGGAGGAATCGCTGCGGATGGTTGCTTTTCAAAAGGCGATGCGGGATGTTCAAGTGCACAAGGAGTTGCATACGCGGCAGCCCGTTGTTATAGGGAATCGGAAGGAGATATTGCAGGCGCTGCTGAACATCACGCTGAATGCGGCGCAGGCGATGCCGGATGGGGGTGAACTGTCGGTGCGAGTTGAGATAGGTCCGAGCGGGAAGGAGGTGCCGAAAGGCACTGTCGGTATAATCATCACCGATACGGGCATCGGCATACGCGAGGAGGACATCAGGAGAATATTTGACCCGTTCTTCACCAC
>JBFMBQ010000067.1:0-3403 GCA_040755115.1 bacterium | reverse complement strand
CCTTCAAGATGCGCTCTATCAGCAGATACGCAGGCGTTGGGCGCGAGATGTCGTCAACCACAACGACCACTTTGCGCTTTCCCTTCGCCAGTTGAGTGAGCGGCGGCAATCCAATGGGCTGCTTCAGCGCACTGTCAAGTTCAGCGGCGACATCTGCTATGGGCGCTCTAACCTTCGGCTCCATGACGCCTGCCAGTTTCCAGCCCCGCGGCAACTCAAATTCCAGAAATTCATCTTTCCCCCATGGGATCTTCTGTTTCATTTTTTTATCCCTCTTCCCTTTAATCTAACATAGCCAGAACCAAAAAATAAAAAACTGAACCACAGATGAACACAGATAAACACGGATAATATAAACACAGATAGAGGTGGAAATGCGGCGTGATGAAGACCGCCTCCACATCTGCACCAGTGCGCACCGCATAAAACGATGCCGCACAGAATAAAACCGCTAAAATTATTAAGCCTGTTTTTAGTCTTTTCATATTTAAGTGAACTTTCCAAACGATTATTTTGGAGTGCGTTGTCACGACACCGCTTTTCCCTGCTTACTTATTGCAGGGACATGGTTATACGGCGATATGTCGCCGTAAATGAAAGCGACATCGTGATGTCGCACCCCAAAAAGGGAAGCAATGAGAGTAAGATGGGAGATAAAAAAATCATCTTACATCTCACATCTTACTTCTTACTCAACATAACTCCAACAGTTTTAGATCATGAATAATACAAATTTATTTTTTCTATGCGCTGCGAACGACCTTAAACGCTTCGTCCGCTGCGTCAAGCGTTCTGCTGACATCTTCTTCGGTGTGTGCAGTGGAAATGAACCAGTTGTGGTGCGGATGGACGAAAATCCCGCGCCGCGCCATCTCGGCTGAAAATATCTGGGTAAGGAAAAAATCATCGTCATCCGTAAATTTAACAAACGGCATCGTCTGGTGCCCGGAGCAGGTCAATTTGAGTCCATGCCCTTTCGCCCTCTCTACGAGTCCGTCTATCAGCATTTTTCCGATTTTATACATTATTTCCACGCCGCCGCTGTCTTTGATTTCCTGGACGGTCGCCCGCGCCGCAGCCATCGGCACGCCGCTGAACCAGTAACTGCCCGTGAGAAAAACCTTTGATGCGGCGTTTTTGAATTCATTCCTGCCGAAGCAGGCGGAGAACGGGTAGCCGTTGGCAATTGTCTTGCAGTGCACGGACAGGTCGGGCTGGAATCCGAAAAGTTCCTGCGAACCCCGAAGATGAAGACGATAGCAGGTGCGGACATCGTCAAGTATGAGGACGATGCCCTCGCGGTTGCATATCGTCTGAATCTCCTGCCAGAAGCCGTCGGCGGGCAGTAAATTATCGCTCCAGTTCGGGAAGTGATAAGGCGTCATAATGACGCCGGCGATTTCGCCTTTGTTGTCTTCTGTCAACTTTCTGAAGCCGAGGATGTCGTTCCACTTGAAGTAGAGCATATCATCGCGGTCGCCCGGCACCAGCCCCGCGTGTCCGGGTGTGCACCAGGCGTGCGTGCCGTGATAGGTGCCTTCAACCATGATGATTTTGCGCCGTCCGGTGTGTGCGCGTGCCACTTGAAGCGCCCAGGTCGTCAGGTCCGAGCCGTTCTTCGCAAATACCGTCCAGTCGGCAAACGGGATGTGGTCAACAAGAAACTCCGCCAGTTCAACCATTATATCGCCCGGCAGAGTTACGCAGTTGCCCAATTTTCTCTGTTTTGCCGCCGCCTCTTCTACTTTCGGGTGATTGTAGCCCAATACCATCGGACCATAAGCGCACAGCCAGTCAATGAACTCGTTGCCGTCAACATCCCAGAAGTGCGAGCCTTGCGCGCGTGCGGCGTAGTAAGGCGTGCTGCCGGGCACACGAATCACAGGCGACAGATGCCCGTAAATCCCGCACGGTATCACCTTCGCCGCCCTGTCAAACAGACTCATGCTTTTGTCAAATCTGCAAATATCCATTTCTATTCGTCTTATTATTTACCGCAGAGGCGCAGAGAACGCAGAGAGTTTATTCCTCCAATCCTAAAACTAACCTTCGGATGCCTTCTTTTAATACAGGAACATTAAAATTTATCAATAACCCTACTTTCCATCCACCAAGTTTCAAATAACTTAAAATTTGTGCATTGTGGATAGGCAACAAAGATTCAACCGCTTTTATTTCAACAACTATCAAATCCTTAACGAGTAAATCAAGACGGTAGTCATGATCAAGTTTCATGCCCTTATATTCCAATAGCATAGGTTTTTGCCGTTCAAAGGGAATATTGAGTAAATTCAATTCCTTACATAAGCATTCCTCATAAATTGATTCCAAAAGTCCAGGACCCAGTATTCGGTGGACCTCAATTGCAGCACCTATTATTGTTTGTGTTAATTCATTAATTTTCATTCTCTGCGTTCTCTGCGCCTCTGCGGTTCATAATTTTTTGTATTTTCGTTCTATCCACCTAAATAAACTCCAACCCTATCCAGCGCCGCATTGAAGGTGTCAACGAGCGGGATGAAGCCCGAAATCGTTATATCGCATCTTGCGAGCGCAGCGAAGGCGTCAAGTTCTCCTTTTATCAACTGGCAGAGAATTTCGGAATTTTTGAATTTCATAAAGCAGTTCGGCTTTTCTATCCGTCCCTTGCCTGCCTCAAGCCGCCCGTTGCACAGCGACACATAAGCAGCCGGTCCATCGGGCATCACCTCAAACTGCACTGCGCCGCTCCGCGTCTTCGCCATCAGCGGCTTGATTTCGGGGTCGTTCTCGCCCACCGCCTTGATGCCCGATGTCATCGCATAGAGGGAAAGTTTGATGTAAAGGTCAAACACTTCTTTATCTTTCAGCATTTCATCAGTCGGGCGCATATAATATTCAAGCCGCTTCGCCAGCGCTGGGAAACCTTTCAGCACACCGATATTCCAGAAGCCAGTCCAGAGTATAGGCATCCCTTTGCCTGCAAACATAAGATTTAGTTTTTGCGGTGAAGTGAACCAGAAGCCCACACTCGGGAATGCGCCTTTGCCACGCTCCACTTTCAGTTTGCCGTTCCCGAATTGAAGGAATGTCATCGGTCCGCCGCTGACTGCAAAGCGGATGCTGTAGTTCCAGCCTTTGACTATTCGTGCGGCTTCGCTGTCAAATTCAACGACTTCTTCCAGAAGCGGCAGCACAGCGTGGAGGTTTAGATGTGCCAGTGTTAACTCGTCTTTCATGGCTCTGTATTATAGTTGTAGGGGTTTGATTTATCAAACCCGTTTGGGCACGATAAATCGTGCCCCTACATTTATATTTTTTGACATGGATAACGCAGATTACACGGATTCTGTAGTAGGGGGGGGGGGGGGCCCGCCCCGGCGGTATGTGTTGGCGGTCAAGCCCAAAATAATCACACAACAAC
>JBFMBQ010000066.1:0-2401 GCA_040755115.1 bacterium | reverse complement strand
AACTGATCAGTGGCTGCGGCATCCGGCGCGGGATGTAACGATGGCGGAAGGATGTACGAACCAGAGTATTGATAATGCGAATGGGGCTTGCGACGCAACTCTGGGCAGATGGTTCAACACGGCGGTGGTTTTGTCGTGGGTTCCCGTAGTTTCTCAAACATGTGGTGTTGCCTGCACGCCGGGTGGAGGTGCGGCAATACCCGGCACAGAGGCGGCAAGCGATAACGAACCCTTCTGCGGCACCTGCCACAAGGCGCACGGTTCAAACCGCGATGCGGGTGTAATCTGGGATGACCCGACAACCGCTGCCTACGAAGACGGCAGCACGAGCACTATGACAAACCTGTGCCAGAATTGCCATTATAAGTAATATCAGAACAGCAGATATGAAGGTAATAATTGATGCCGGGATCGTAATGCTTCTCTTTTTTACGCCTCTTATAAGGACAAGGCAACTCACATTTGACGGGGTCTTTCTCCCGAAAGAAATTTTTATCGCAATAATTGTTTCTCTCATCTTAATCGTTTTTCTGCTGAATCAGGGGAGCGAGAAAAGGCGGCTGGAGTTTAGAACTCCTCTGGATATACCGGTTTTAGTTTATCTCGCAGCCAATGTTATCTCATCATTTTTTGCAGTCTCAAAATATCTTGCTGTTCAGCAACTGGTTTTTACTGTCAGCACTATTGCCCTGTTCTTCGTCATCACGAGGCATGTCCGCTCTATGGATCAGGCAAAAAAGATCATTTTCGCAGTTGTGATGTCCGCACTTGCGGTTTCTCTCTACGGGATGTTCCAATTCATTCAAGCACTAACTCATTTCACAGAATTAAAATTAGTCTCGTTTAAATCGGTAATAGAAACAACACTCGGCGGCACAAACCTGACGGCGCAGTTTCTGATGGTTGCGATATTTTTGTCAGTTTCGCTGATGTTGACGGCAGCGAGGGGGAAATATCTATTGCTCGCCGCATGCGTTTTCATCTTTTTTACCTTTCTCTTCACATTGTCAAGGGGCGCTTATGTCGGACTTTTAGCGGGCGTGGCGGTTTCTGTGTTTTTTGCCAGTATAATGAAAGCACCTTTTCTTACACAGACAGATTATAAATGGCTGAAATCAGCCGTCATATCTCTCGCTGTGGTTTTAATTGCGTTTGGAGTTTTTTCATCAATTATCGTCAGGAAAGACATAAGAACCTATGCGCAAACCGCAATGATCAGGCAGGGGGATAAAAATTATGTGGAGGGGAAGATAGAGCCAACTGCTGGGATGGATGATTCCATATTCGGACAGACCTCTGTTTCATTCAAATTGAGACTGAACTGGTGGAAAAATGCCGCAAGGATGATAAGGGATTATCCTTTTTTCGGCGTCGGTCCTGGAAATTTTGGAGTGCACCATTTCAAATATCGGACCGTGTCGGAATCTGACATCCCCTCAACAGTCAGACTCACATCCCCTCATTCTGATTATCTTCACATAATGTCAGAGACGGGCATACCGGGCATTGCTGCTTTTGCCTTTATAGTTGCACTGTTCTTTAAGAAAGCCGCGAAAGACCTTGCTGCGACGGACAGAGAAAAAATCATACTATCACTCGCTGTGGTCGGGGCAGTTACTTCAACGCTGACACAGGGCATTTACGATTTCAATCTCCATAATCCAGTCCCTTCAATCGTTTTCTGGTCTCTCGCCGGTGTCTTTTTCAGCCCTGCCCTGTCAGAAGTGTCAAAAGAGGGAGTGAAAGCAAGTGTCAGGTTTGAAATTGCAAGATACGCCATGATGATAACAGCGGTAATGATAATCTTTTTCTCTGCATTGACGCTCTCCCACGAAATCCACACGATGAAAGGCGTGCGCAAATTCCACGAGAAAAACTATTCAGGGAGCGTTGCGGAATATTCTGCCGCTATCGGACTGATGCCGGGCGATTTCAAGACATACATTTTCCTGGGGCGTTTATACGAAGCGGTGAAAGATTATGACAAAGCCGCGCATTATATAGAAAAAGGGCTTGCGCTTTATCCATATTATTACAGTTTTTATGAGAACCTCGGTGAAATCTATTTTAATAAGGGTGAATATAAAAAGGCGGAGGAGAATTATTTAAAGGCGCTCGGAATATATCCGAAGTATTCGCAGGCGTATTACGATTTGGCATTTCTTTACGAGGCGACGGGACAGAAGGAGAGGGCGGAGAAGGAGATTGAAGAAGGTTTTTCACGCAGTGCGAAGGGTGCGTGGGACTGGAACCTGATGGGCGCGCTGCTTCTCAAAATCGGCAAGCATAAGGAGGCGATGAGAAACCTAAATATGGCAAAATCAATTGACCCGAACAATCCTTATGTTCTGTATAACTTTTCTTATGCGTGTTTTTTTAATGGTAAAAGAGATGAAGCGGT
>JBFMBQ010000065.1:0-4873 GCA_040755115.1 bacterium | reverse complement strand
TTTAAGACTTCTTCTGTTTTACCCTCCACTAAAATAACGATTTTCATTTTATTTCATTCAAGAGCGCGCATCAGCCAGAGTTCGCCGAGAGTATATTTTTCAATCCATTTATCAAGGTTAAAAGTATCACCGTATCTGAAACTGGAACTGCCGTCATCAGGATCGCGGTTAACTACAACCACATTTTCAGGTTTGAGATACCTGAGAAGCACATCCGAATGAGTCGCAACTATTATTTGTGAGCGGATAGACGCTTCTTCCATCAAGCCTGCTAATATTTTTAATGAATCAGGATGGAGGCTTACCTCTGGTTCATCTATCAAGATAATTGGCGGTAAATTCGGACACAATAAAATCGTTGCTAACCATAGAAAACGAAGCATACCCTCAGAAAGTTGATTCTGGAATAACGGCTTATCAAATGATTTTTCATACCAGGCAATAGTAGCCTGCCCTGCACCGACAAGCGGAAAATCCAATCGTTTAAAACCCGGAAAAGCAACACTCAATGCTTCTTCAAGACGCTCATAGGCATCTGGATTATTAGAACGCATATTATAGAGCGCCGAAATGAGATTCTCACCATTTGCACTGGGGATCTTTATAAGGCTTAACTCCTGTGGAAGTCTCACCGGTGCTCTTCTAACCACATCAAGATTAGAATAGAAGTTCATCTGGGCAAATGTAAATCTTAGTTCCTCTGCTTCTTCATCTTTTGTTTTAAACTTAGAAAGGGTTGTTTCTTCACCAATCTTTCCACTATATGATTTTTTACTGCCGTTTATTAAATGTTTTGCAATACCTTCACGGAAAATTTCATATCCAATTTCTTTTTGTCTAATGTTTAAAATATATTTAAGTGATTTTATATGTTTTCCAATGTTCATAGTTATTAAATGAATATAAAGTTCCTCAGCGCCACCTCGAAAAAACACATCCGATATTCCACCCCTCTCCAATATTGCCTGATTAAGATTGCCCCTTGCAGCATCCCTTAAAAGCGTAAAAATTTCTAAAAGTGCCGTTTTCCCGGCACCATTTGGTCCGATCAAAACCATCAGATCGCGAATCTCCAAATCTATATCTTTCAGGCATTTATAGCCTTTTACTTTCAGATTTCTTATTTTCAATGAATTATCCCTCTGTGTTCTCTTTGCTTCGTGTAATTTTTTGTAACATTTTAACGAAGTGAAGTTGTCTCTATTAGAACATATTTTCGCATAGTTGCAGGGCGGGGTTTCCGCACCCCGCCGTCTTCGGCGCGATATGGAAATCGCGCCCTACAGCGCTTCACATGATTAAAATGTTACAATTTTTTACCTCACAAACTCCGGCAGCCGCATCAGAAGATCGGCGCTGAAGTTAACTGTGATCTGGAGCATCCAGTTGCCGAATAGTATAAGCGCAAGTATTACGGCAAGTATCTTGGGGATGAAGGTGAGGGTCATTTCCTGAATGGATGTTACTGCCTGGAAGATGCTGACGAGGACGCCTGCGATAAGTCCAAAGCCGAGAAGAGGTCCAGCCAGAAGGAGCGTCAGGTATATAGCCCTCGCACCAATATCAACCACCATGCCCTCGGTCATTGTTTATCCCCCTGAATTCAAAAGAACTAAACTATTCTTAATCCCAGTGCAAGACAAAGCTTTTTATCAAGTTCCTGCATTAATATATCATTGACCTTGCCCAGACGCCTCTTCGCAAGTGATTTATTAAGATTGTGAAGTTTTGCCATTCTAAAGACTGAATCAACCTTTAAGCCCGTCCCAGTAAAACCATGATGGGATTTCAGTAATAAATGATCTGTATCAGAAAAAGGACGCTCTATGTTTGATGAAATTAATGCAACAATAAAATCCTGTTCTGCTGAATTTTCACGAGATAAAACTAAGGCTGGGCGTACCTTTGTAGATGTCAGATCCGAGAAAGGAAAACTGATGAGTACTATATCGCCCCTATTCACAATGGTTCGCCATCCTCCAATGTGTAAATATCCTCTGAAGAATCGGTCAAAAAGTCAAAAGAACCCGTTTTTTCCGCCACAATAAGCATTTCTGCATCATCAATCTCTACATGCGATGAAGAATTCCCCATTTTTTGTTCAATAAAATCAATAAACTCTATTATAACTTTTACTTTATCTGGTGGAAGATTCTTTAACTTTTCGGCTATCTTCTCAATGCCTTTCATTGTCATCACCATCCATTGTTTACATTTTTAAAGTGATTTATAAAATGCAGCCGACAATGTTCTAAAAATGGAAACTCAACACCAGCGCCCTCGCTATAAGCGTCCAGCCGTCAACCATCACGAATATGAGTATCTTGAACGGCAGTGAGATCATAATAGGCGGCAGCATCAGCATTCCCATTGACATCAGCGTGCTGGCGATAACCATATCAATCACAAGGAACGGCACATATATGATGAAGCCCATCTCAAAAGCGGATTTCAGTTCGCTCACGATGAAAGCAGGGATAAGAACATGCGTTGGCACATCGGCTTTGGTTTCGGGCAACTTTATCCGCGCAAGGTTGATGAAGAGCGCGAGGTCTTTCTTGCGCGTCTGCTTGAACATAAATTCACGGATCGGGACTTCCGCTTTCTTCAGCGCCTCGTAGTGAGTGAGATTCTGCTTGAGATACGGCTGGAGCGCCTCATCGTTCACCTGCTTGATAACCGGCGCCATTATGAAAAAGGTCAGAAACAGTCCAACCCCGATGAGCACCTGATTTGGCGGCATCTGCTGTGTGCCGAGCGCATTGCGTGTGAGCGACAGGACGATGATTATGCGCGTGAATGAAGTGAGCATAATCAGTATGGATGGCGCGAGCGTGATGATTGTGAGGAGAAAAAGTATCTGTAATGACAGCGCCACATCCTTCGGGCTTTCAGCAGGGGCGACACCGAAGGTAACTTTAGGTATCGGCATTGGGGGCGCCGGCGCCTCTTCCGCCGCCAAGATGATTTGCGCCGCCATAAAGGCAAAAACAGTGACAACGAAAAGCAACAGCAAAGTAATTTTTAATTTTGAATTTTTAGTTTTGAATTGTTCAAACATTTTAACTCAGATGCTGAAAACGCTGAAGAATTATGATTGATTATGAAGGAACTGTTCAGCGTAATTCATAAAATTCAGCGAGATCAGAGTAAAAAAAATCATTTTTCCTCATTCAGCCCCGATAGTTTCTCTTTAAGTTTCTCCATGAGCGAAGGTGTTTTCGCGCCCGACTCAGTCGGCTGGCTGCGCGTGAATGCCTGTCTCAATTGGCTTGTGAACGGCGCCATCGGCACCGGCGATGCGGGCGCAGGCTTATACTCTTCAAGAATGGCGGCGATTTCATCGGGATCGGTGATCTCAGTTACCATGTTTATCCCTTTGTCCGTTGAGGCTATCATCACCACCTTGCTCCCCACCTGCACGAGATAAAGCACACGATTAAGCCCCAGCGATAAAGTGTCAAGCACACGGATGTGCCGCCCCTTGAATTCAAGCCTCAAACCTCTCGCCCACAAGTAACGAAGAAGATATGTTATGAACAATATCAACCCGATTACCATAATCAGGCTGAACACTACGCGCCAGATGCTGTAAGTAGTAATAACCGGTCGTTCTTCACCCTCGCCTGCGGGTTCTGCAAGAAAATCTTCTTTCGTCTTCACATCAGGTGGGACAACATCTTCCGTCTTCTGCTCCGCCTTTTTCTCCTTGTCAACTGTAGTAATCACCTTTTTATTTGATTTCTTCTCACTCTGAACCGCCGCTGCTTGAATGCAACAGACACCGGTAAATATCAGCAGAACACAAATTACAACAGAGAATTGACTGAACCGTGAACCGTGAACCGTGAACCGTGAACCTTGTTTTTCCGTCATACTTCCTCCAGCCTCTCCGTCGGCGTAACCAGTTTTGAGATCCTCACACCAAAATTTTCTCCCACCGACACTACTTCCCCCTTCGCAATCACTATTCCGCTGATTTTGATGTCAACCGGAGTGTCCACCTCGCGCCACAGTTCCACCACCGAACCGGGCGCAATCTCAAGCACCTGTCCAATCTTCATGTCTCTGTGTCCCAATTCTACTACAATTTCCATCGGTATATCCAAGATCACCTCAAGGTTGCGGCTGAATCTGACTTCTTTCTCCTTCGGTTTCGGATGCTCTTCAGCAGCCGCTGCCGCTGGGACATGTTCAACCTTGAAACTCTCTAATGGAACTTTCTTTTTTACCGGTGACGGCGGTGGTTTTACCGCCTTTTTAATCAGTTGTTCCACAAAAGAAACAGGAACTACTGCGACCATAAGAACACCGCGCGAGCCGGGAAAAACAATCTTATAGAATGAACAGTAAAATTCCTGCGCTTCCTTTAACACTGAAACTCGCTCCATGGTATCAGCAATAGTTGACCAGAAGACACTGGCGGCAGAAATCTTGAAAGGCAGATTCAGAGAAGCGCCTATTGCGCTCGCTGCGGCATTCCACACCGAATTCATAATCTCCGTCAGCGCGCTGCTGTGCAGATCGGTAAAAGCGGCTGGCGCTTCTTTTGCTTTAGAGTTTATGATCAGTTCGGGAAGAAATCGTGCCAGTTCGGACGGCAGATAGAGAACAATAACGGAGGAAAAAGGGAACGAGACAGATGCTACACATACCCCGCCCTCGGTTGCTATCTGCTTTGAGATGTCGGCTGTATTTAGTTTATTTACAGTCGGAGTTGAGACTGAAACCTTCCTGCGAAGCAAAGGGGATAAAGAGGAAGCAACGGTTTCCCCGAGCCGGGTGAACAAATCAACAGCGATTTTCTCCATAAATAACAAGGATTTTTTTTGGCACGGATTTAATTCTGTTTGTTTATTTTAATTAAATATCT
>JBFMBQ010000064.1:0-4315 GCA_040755115.1 bacterium | reverse complement strand
AATTTTACAACCCAAACGACTTTCTGTATAATTCCAATGGTTTATGAAATCCATGTTTTATTTTATTCCATTTATTATTATATTCGCTTCTGTGCTTTTTTCAGCCGTTCCCGCAACAGCCGCTCCCTGGCAGGGTGAACCCACGAGGCTTGATGTGCTCGTTGCCGAAATTCAATCATTTGTCGCTGAAGAACGAGAAAAATACAGCGCGAACGAGGGATTCCTCAAAACAGTAGAAGACGCTGCAAATCTTATGAAAGACACCTGCGAAAGAGACTATTCAAAATTCTTAGAAACGCTTGAAGAATTTGCGCAGGAAGCAGGAAATGAACAGACTATGGAGCCGAACACGCTTGAGAGATTCTACAATATATTCAAGACCGACCTTATGCTGCGCTGCCCGCTGGATATGGTTCTGATTGAGGGAACATATTGCATTGACAGGCATGAATATCCAGGCGCCGAAGGAGAAAGCCCGCTTGGCGGCGTTCTCTGGTCGGAGGCTGGGGAGAAATGCGAGGTGGCGGGCAAGCGGTTGTGCACTGAGAAGGAATGGTTTCGCGCATGCAGCGGACCGCCATGCGTTGAAAATTCATTCCCTGAATCGTTTAACTCCGGTGAATGTGGTGCAACTTTTGCTTTTGAGCCGCCGAAAGGGGAATGGAAGATTAAGGACAGGGAACAGTGCATGAGCATTTACGGAGTGGATGACCTTGCGGGCGGAATATGGGAATGGGTGGCGGATGAATACCGCGTCGGGCTGCGCATTCTGCGCAGCGGTGCGCTGCCGAATGAATCACAACCGTCATGTGACAAAAGTTCATGGTTAAGCCCTGATGTGCGCGAGCCTTACGCCGGTTTCCGCTGCTGCGCACAGCCTGTTATTGCGATCCCGCAAGAAGGGAAAGAGACACAGGTAGGGATTACAAATTAAATTTGACAGTATCAGCAGGATTTTACGGGTTTGAGCATTGAATCAAGATATTGGTATTCGCGCTCAAGGCAAATATCCCTGAACCGATTAAGCGAGTTTTTACAGCGTTTGAACGCCCTGTAAGTGGTCTGAAGCAAGGTGATGACTTCGTTTATTCCCTCAACATAACGGTTCCTCATAAAAAGCGGGACGCGCGGGCAGTTTTCAACCAGAAAATCAAGCACACCGCCGCGTTCCACAATATCGCGAGCGTATTCGCCAACGGCGATCAGATGTTTTATCTGCCTTTCTCTTTCCTCATAAGTGGCGCATTTCCTGTAGGCTGCTTCATAACTTTCGGCGCACAAATCGTCCGATGTTCCCGCCGACTCGCACAACGCATCCACCATTCGCTCGTCAAGTTCGCAGGTCAAATCATAAAGTTCAACCGCCATGCGGAGATACTCAGGCAAATCCCTCATCTGTCTCGTAATTCCTAAAATAGGAGAAAAAAATATGATTGTTCCACCAAGGATTTTTCTAACCCTTCCCGCAGTATAAAAATCTGCAAGTTTTTTAAAAAACTCATTCCTCCTGTGGTACTCGCTTCTGTTTTCGTAAGTGGGGTAAATATAATCAGAGAAAAGGTTGATGAGCACATCGCCGCCGTCAACATCGCGGTATCTGGCGGTCAGTAGATCGTGCTGATAGTTGACAAGCCATTTTTTTACTTCTTCACGCCGGATTGCCATATCCAGATTATTCATGATTTAAAACATTGCTGTTAAGATGAGTAAAATGTGAGAAGTAAGATGTGAGATGACTTTTTCGTCTTACATCTCACATCTCTCGTTTCACAGTGTACCGTCAAGGTGAATCTTTTCAGAACGGGGTTATTTAACTGCGCTTTTTTTATGTGCGTTAATCTTTTCTTTAACGACTTCAATGGCTTTCTGCAACTGGGCATCGCGGATTTCCTTTTCAGCCTCATCTTCGGTTATTTCCTCAGTGTCAATATCAATTGTCTTTGTCTTTTCATCCCAGTCTATTTTTGAGCCAAAAAGTGTTCCCACATCTGTTAACTTTAAGTAAGATGCGCCGTTAAAATTGTAATAGAAGACATCATCGCGCGGAAAACCATTAAACACGACGATTCCGGCATTTTTCAGTTTTTCATCTTTGCGTAATTTTTCCTTTATCTTATCAAGCGGGAATTTCTTTACTTGAGATTTCCCTTTTTCTAAAGGTTTACCCTCCTTGATGTTTTCGTCATCGCCCATTTTTACCCCGACTGCGTGCCCGGTGCGCGGGTCGGCTTTCACCTCATAATCAGGCATAATGCCGCTTTTGTTTATGTCTCTCATCTTTGCGGTGTAATACTTATCAGTCGTTACAAGGATTGCCGAATTATCGCTCAGTTGGTAAATGGTCTGCACGAGCCCCTTGCCGAAGGTTTTTTCACCAACAAGGGTGGCAATTCCGTTATCCTGTAGTGCGCCTGCGACTATTTCAGATGCGGAGGCGCTGGAGTTGTTGACGAGCACCGCCATCGGCAAGTCTATGACTTTATTCCCTTTGGTGGCATAACGGGTATCAAGTTCACGATTCCGCGCCTTGCGGTGAACTATTGCTCCTTCATCAATAAAAAGATTTGCCACATCAACCGCGCTGTCCAGCAGCCCGCCGGGGTTGTCGCGCAGATCAAGGATGAGTCCTTTCACTTTCTTCGCTTTGAGTTTGAGGAGATAATCTTTCAGAACAGGCGCGGTGCGTTCGGTGAAATTATCAATGTGGATGTAGCCGATATTGTCCTCAAGCACTTTCATTTCTTCAACGCTATCCAATTTAATGATGTCGCGAACTATTGGAAATTCTTTGCCTTCCACAAAACTCCGCCGCCAGATCGTAAGAACAACAGTTGTGCCTTCATCGCCCCGAATCCGCGCCACTGCGTCGTCAAGCGCCATATATTCGGTTGAAGCGCCGTCTATCTTTAAGATCAAATCACGCGCTTTCAATCCAGCCTTCTCTGCGGGTGTGCCTTTAAGGACGGCGACAACTTTCAATTGCCCGCCTTCTATACCAATTACAATCCCGACACCTCCGAATTTCCCTCTCGTGTCAATCGTCATATTTTCATAAGCCTTCGGGTCCATAAATCTGGTATATTGATCATCAAGAGACCCGAGCATCCCTCTAACAGCGCCATACGCAAGTTTCGTGTAATCATCACTTTTTATTTCATCAACATAGTGCATCTTAAGAAACCGCAATACTTCAAAGAGGAGAGCAAAGCGGGAAGCATCTGTGTCGTTTTCCTTGATGTTCTGCGCCACTACATTCTGCATCCCTATGTAGCGCAGTATTTCCGTCTCGTGTTTGCCGCCGTAGAAAGAGAGAGTCAGCAGAGATGCAAGGATGATAGAGTAAATCGTAAATTTTGCGAATTTCTTCATTTTTCTTTCCTTTATCTTATCAATTAATTTCAGTATAGCGTATTGGGGGTGGGAATTGCAATAGTTGGAGATCAGTTAGTCGTAATTTGGTTGCGGTTGCGCAGCTGGAATCGTTATTCGGTGCAGGGGTTGTGGGGGTTAAAAACCGAAAACCGTTAGACGCATGACGATTCGAGCCGCGCAACCGTTTACCGATATACGAACCTTGTATGTTAATCTTTTGAGCCTATACAAGTAGCCTGTAGTCTTTTATGTTTCATCTGCGAGGAATTTTGTTACGGAGATGTAACTGCCCGCAACGCCCATAAGGAAGCCGCACAAACAGAGGAAGATGAAAAGTGCTTTCAGCATGATGAGTTCATCAACTATGGGCAAGAGGAACGGCAGTGCAGTCTGTAGGCGTGTGCTGAAAAAGTAATAGCCGCCGCTTAAAATCGCCGCTGAAAGGACTGCCCCTGTCAGACCGAAAAATATTCCTTCAAGAAGGAAGGGCCAACGTATGAACCAGCCGGTTGCGCCCACGAGTTGCATCGTCCTGATTTCCTTTCTGCGCGCGACAACTGTAAGGCGGATGGTATTCATTATGGTAAACAGTGTGGCGATGCCCATCAGCACGGTCAGGGCGAAGCCGATGAACTTTATGGCGATGCTGATGGCGAGGACGCGCTGGAGGACGGTTTCACCATATTTCAGGTCCTCCACGCCTTTCATCTGACCCACCTGATCGGCGACCTGCCGTATGTGCCGTGCATCCTGGACGCGGATAATCAGCGCTGGGGGCAGCGGATTGTCAGTGGGGTTCATTGTCAGGTCAATATTCAGGTCTTTTTCAAGTTTCTTCAGCGCCCCTTCCGGCGGCACATATTCTATGTTTCTCACCTGCGGCAGCCGTCTGACTTTCTCTATCAATGTAGTAACCTGAATATTCGGTATGTCCCTGCGCATA
>JBFMBQ010000063.1:0-5315 GCA_040755115.1 bacterium | reverse complement strand
GAGATATTATTGTATGATGCGGAGATTTTCGCGCTTCCCGGTTGCAAGGGAGAAGTGAATATGGCTGCATAAGTGCCGTCGCCGTTATCTTTCAGATCGCTTATCTTTCCGATGTCAGTACTAATAACAATGCTCTTTCCACTTACAGGGATATTATCCATGCCGGATGCTTTTATGGTGATTTGAGCCTGTGCACTTCCATCCGCAATCAACTCCTGCCTGTCTGAAAAAATCTCAATGCTTTTTACCTCTCCCCCGTCAGCATCCTGTATCACTTTGATTTTTTCATTATCTTCTGCCTTTGCGGTATTACCTGTATCATGAGTTCCCTGTGATATTGCGATCTCTTCAGCCTGTTTAAGGTATATTTCCGTATTCGCATTGATAATGTTCTCCGTTAAGAGGTCTGCCGAGTAAAATATTATTTCAGCGTTGATGAACGCCCTGCCGTCACCTGAGGCATCTGGAGCGGTGAAGGTCGCCTCGTAAGTGCCGTCCTTGTTATCAGTAATGGTTCCGATTTCGCCGGTTGTCGCATCAAGGAATGGGGCTGCGCCGACGACGGGGTTTCCCCGATTGTCCTTCACTGTTACAATCAATCTGGACTTGCTGACGCCGTCCGCAATTAAATTTCCCGGGGCTGCATCTACAATAATTTCAGAAGGAGTGCCCAGTAATAAATCAATCTGGAGATCCGCCTTCAAACCATTGTGTTCCGCACTTACCGTAACTTTACCTGAACCGAAATTTCGGGGTGCGGTAAATACAGCGGAATAAATACCCTCCCCTGAATCTTCAATGCCGGTTATCATTCCATCTGAACAGGAAATCAGAGGCAGATTTTTTTGTGAGGCATTGGATTTATTCAAGGGGGCGATGACGATGAGTCTGGCAATAGAAACTCCATCGGCAGGCAGGGGCTGGGGAAAGGCAAACAGCGATAGTTTTTTACTGTCCGGTGTGAAAATATTCATATTTTTTTTTGTTTTATTGCCATCCGGAGCAACCGCTAAAATTTCCATTCTGTGCGCTTCCTCTGGAGATATGACAAGACGGAGAGTGAACTTTCCATCCTTATCCGCGATGACTGGTTCAGATGAGAGAGTCCCCAGGTTGGCAAATACTTTTGTTCCTGGGTCGGTAGTCCCTGGTATTGTCGCTTTTGCCCTAATGGGCAGCCGTAATACCGCCACAGGCTTTTCCGGCGAGGAAAGATTCACCGCTATTATTGTTACCAGTTGAGGTAATTTTTCATCAGGCACGGTATAGGTTGCCGTGAACACCCCGTCATCTATCATACCAACGCGTGATACTGTCCCTGCTGTAGCAAACAGTTTAATCCGCTGCCCTGAGACTGGATTTCCATGTCTGTCATTGACAACGATCTTAAGCGTCGCTGTTTTAATATCATCGGCAATCAGTGAGGAAGGTTCAACCGAGAGGGAAATCAGCGAATAGTTATTGGATGCGTTGAACGCGGGAGGGTCTCTATTTTCCGGAGATGGAAAAACTTGTGCGGCATGCGCCGATAAAATTGAAAAAATTATCGCAATTGTTACAAAAACAACAATGCGGGCTAAATACGAAAAAATTTGCAGTGGGTTGGAATGTCCCGAATTATTCATATATCAGGGTCATAATACGAATTTTACATGTGAAAGAATTGATTCATGCAACGGAATGTTTACATGTTTTCAGCAGTAGAAAACATAAAGGGCAGAGCGATTTCAAATCTGATTGAATTAGATATGAATAATCCAGGGTAGATATAAAAGATTCTCATCATTTATATACACACTGTTTTTTGCAGATGTTCGCGGTAATTTCATCGTTTCCTTCAATTAATTCGCTCACAATATCTTCATTTATCTTTCCAGTGTCTTTCAGCAACCCTTTCGCCTGCAATTCCAACTTTGCGCTTATTTTCGCAATATCCATAAGACCGACTATTGAAGATGTGCCTTTAATCGTATGGAAATTCCGCACGATTTCACTGAGTAATTCATTAACCTCAGGCTTATGCTTGAAGAGCAAAAGTTTATATTTAAGTTCCGAAGATATTTTGATTATTTCATCAACGACATCATTGAAAAGTTCTTCAAATTCTTCCTCCGTGTAATCAAATAAACTCGCTGTCATTTTTCACCTCCGTAATCTCTTCCTCAACCTTTTTATGTCTTTTATTTCGCAACCGTGGCGGCTCTATCATTATCTCTGTGCAAGTGCATAGTTCATGTCCTCTTGTGTCATCAGGTTCTTTTGAGCGCTGCCGTTTAATGATGGAAGCGTGAATTTAAAAACCGCCCCTTCGCCGTTTTGTCCGTCCTCAATCCATATTTTCCCGCCGTGAAGTTCCACAGCAAGTTTACAGAATGTCAATCCAAGTCCCGTTGAACTCCGATTCCCGTTCTTTCTCATCCCAACGGTTTTAAACTTATCAAATATTATTTCATGGTATCCCTTAGGTATTCCTTTGCCGGTGTCGGATATTGAAACCGTAACATAACCACACTTGTCCCCGGGTCCCGCTTTAATCCCGACTTTTCCCCCGTTAGGTGTATATCTGATTGCGTTATCAAGAATATTTCGCATTACTCTTTCAATTAAATCTCTCTGAACATTCAGCCGTACATCCGCCTGCTTTACCTCGCCATACAAATGAACCCCTTTTTCTTTTGCCAATGGCTGCATCATTTCAAAAACTGTTTCTATAATATCTGTGAATTCATGAATATCGGGATGAATTTCCATCTCTCCTTTTTCCATTCTTTTTATGCAGAGCAGGTCGGAAATCATAGATACCATTAATTCAACACTATGACTTACTTTTTCCATGTCGGTTTTATCCTGTCCTTTAATATTTCTTGATTTATTTATCAGGTCCAGGTATCCCTTAATTGAGGTCAGCGGGGCGCGCATATCGTGAATGATAAAATCCATCAGGTTATCCCTGAGTTCTTCAATTTCTTTCAGGGATGTATAACTTTCTTTAAGTTTGCAATACAAGTCTTTCGTTTTTAATGTGTTTCTGACCTTCAATTTCAATTCCGTAAAAATAGTTCTTGACTTTATTAAAATATCATCCGCACCGCACTCAATCGCCCTGATCCGTGAAACCTTGTCATCTAATGCCGTTATCATAATTATTGGCAGATATTCAATCTCCCTCTTAAGCCTTTTACATACCTCAAACCCATCTATAACCGGCATCATAACATCAAGAAGAACGATGTCCGGCATCATTTCCCGCACTTTTGCAATGGCATCCTTGCCATCCCTCGCCTTTATTACTTCATATCCTTGTGAAACAAGGACTGATTCCAGAAACTCCAGAACTTTTTCTTCGTCGTCAACAACGAGAACTCTATGTGTATGGTTCATAATCTTCCCCGCCATTTAACAAAGTATCTTGCATTTAATGTGCCTGCTGTATGAACTTCCGACAACCATTCGCACAAAATTAAACCGCAATACTCCAAATCCATATATATAACGAAATACATAATTATCAAGAATTGTGCCAAAATCAGTTATGCAACGGGGAAATTTTTTTTCTATATAAATCTATTGTTTTTTCAATTGCTCATCTGTTCAGGTGTTAGAAATGTAACATTTATGTTACAGTGTAACTTAACTGTGAATTGCTACAGCGATGAAAATGTATCTTGTAGTAGTAGGGGCGACCGGCCGGTTGCCCCTACATCTGTGTAATCTGCGTAATCTGTGGATTATTTTTTATCGCCGAAGGCGATTAATTTAATTTTTCCTGACTGCTGGCTGCTTTTTAAATTACGGCGGCGATTCGGAGCGGATACAGATGCTGCGGGTGGCATATCCTGTGTTGCCCGCATTATCGTTAATCTGCGCTTGAAGGATACCCTTCTCACCCTCGCATTCCACCACAGGATTTGAAATTGCCCAGATGTTCTCTAAAAGTATCTTCTGCGCCTGAAAGACAGTTTCACCCGTAACAACAGACGGCTCCATTGCATACGATGCGTCCGTCTGTCCTGAATTGGCATCTATTCTTACTATTAAATTACCATCATAAGATACTGCGTATAACCTGCCCGATATTGAATCTCCAAATAGTTCTTTTGGGGATATAGTGAGGGCGATAAAAGAAACATCGTATGTATCAAGGTTTAGCACTACAATGCGGTTTCCTGCGGTGTCCGAGAAATACAGGCGTTTCGGGACGGGAAGGTATGCCACATCGTTTGGCTGCTGCGACATAGAAAGGTTCGCCTCTGCCGTCTTGCTGCCTGCGCTGTCGTAGGCGATATACCACACTTCACCCGCCTTTTGCCCAAGTATGAAGAAACCGCCGCCCGAAAAAGCCGAGTGAATTATCAGCGGGACATAATCGGCGCTGATCGGCAACGGAAGGAGTATGTCGGATGTGCAGTCAAGAATATCAATCCGCAACTGCCCTTTATAGGAAATATAGAGATAATTTTCCGTCGGGTTGAAAGAGACCTCATCAGGGGAATACGGCAGGGCAATTGTTGTGCGCTGTGAATGATCTGACAGGTTAAAAACGGCGATGGACGCGGCATCAGCGCGTGCCAGATAATATTTGCCCAGTGCTGGTGCAAGGGCGAGAGAAGATATCGGATAATCCAACACCGACTCCGTCAGCGTGCCGCTTACAACATTTATTATATTGAGTTTCAGGTATGGGGAATCAGAATCGGAAAGGCAGAATAGGAAAGCGGCGGAATTTACACTATCATATTGAAAATCACATTCTGAAGGGGTGGGAGGAATGGCAATCGTAAAAGGAGTGAAAGTTGAAAAATCTGTTACGGGATACACAGACGCTGTGGAGCGGAAGAGCGGGTTTGTTTCAGATGAAGGTGTCCTGCTCTGCGCGGCGTTTGCTGCGCTGCTTTTTGGAAACAGCCCTGTAAGATCAATCGTTCTTTCGTTCATCGTGTAATAGACTTTGAGGGTGGAGACATTGATGCCGCTTGCGGCATCTGAATACTGCAATGCAACATAAGAAGGCAGGGCGGAGAGATAGAAGACATTACTTTCTGCTGGATATGAAAAAGAAATGCTCGGCGGGGTTGTATCAACTTGAGCCGTTCCCCCGCCTCCGCCGCCACCACCGCAGCCTGTGAATCCTGTAAAAAAAAGAAATAAAATGAATAACCAGAAATTAACAATCCTGAACATCCTGTTAATCATATCTGCTTACTTTCCTGGCGGCGGCGGTGCGGATTCGGGTTTGAGTTCAAGAGATAAGGTTGCGCTGATGCCATTTGCGGCGGTGGCGGTTATTGTAACAGTCCCCGGCAAGTTGCCTGCTG
>JBFMBQ010000062.1:0-7655 GCA_040755115.1 bacterium | reverse complement strand
AAACTTATGAAAGATATATGAAAGATCGGGGGGAACGGCTATGAGGAAAATTTTACTGAAAACAGCATACACACTGACATTGTTTTTGTTCATAGGCAGTGCCTTCGCATCAGGGGCGGAAAAAAAAGAACTCACGAAAGAAGAACAGGAAAAATTTGACCGCGCGGTAGAAACAGCCTTCGCTCACAGAGAAAAAGCGAAACTGTTTTATAAAAAAGGCAGCAAAGAAAAAGCGCTGGAAGAACTGAAAAAAATTGTGGACATGGAATTCCCTGAAGGCACCGAAGACAGCGAAGAATACACGGTGAAATTCTACGCTTATGTGAATGCGGGAAAAATCTGCCTTGAACTTGAAAAGGAAAAAGAAGCGATGGAGTTGCTTGAAGAAGGCGTGAAGGCGGCGCCAGATGTATCATCCTGGACTTATGATCTGTATATGACGCTCGGAAAAACCTACGAAAAACTCGGCATGGATAAAAAAGCAATGAAAGCCTTTGACAAAGCAATGGAAATAAGCAAAAAACTTGAAGAACAGAAGAAAAAAGAAGAAGAAAAATCAAAAGACAAAAAAGACAAATAACCTTAATTAGCCACTAAAACACAAAAACACTAAATTCCACAAAAATTTTGTGCATTTCTGTGCTTTTGTGATTTTGTGGCAAGAAGCCAATTTTCTAATTCCTCTTTCAATTCTTCTTTGGTGGCGTCTGTCTCAAAAACCTGAACCGGCAATAAAATTTCTTTTTGTTTTTTAGATAATGCTGTTCTCATGACTTTCATCCATTTTTCAAGTTTTTAACATCTGTGATCATAACCATAAATATTTGAGTGTGCAATACAGGCGAAAAACTTGATCCTGAACAAGTTGGCGGCAAATTTTTCGTTCACGGATTAATGGCTATCCCATTACCTCTCCCAGCATCGCCACATCCGCCTCGTTCCCAACGATCTGCATCAGCCCGCTGTTCAATGCAGACACAGGATCAATCTCGCGTAAGACCAGTTTCTTAAATGTCTGATCATACAGTTTCACAATGCAGGACGGTTCCTCTGCTTCGCCTTTTTTGGTCTCCATCTTCCCATCACTCACATCAATCGTCCATGTGCCGCCGCTCGCACCATAAATGTTGTATTGTATCCGCGCCTCCCACGCGCCCGCCTTTTCAGGTTTGAAACGCATCGGCATCATCTGGAAAATGGCGTCCAGATTGAGCGGCTCGCCCCCTTCCACATCCGTCAGGCGCGTTATCCCAGTGCCGTCACGCAGCAGCCGCTTCAGCGATTTCCCCACCGCGCTTGACGGCAACCCAATCACGAACTCCACAGATTTCGGCACCTTGAAATCCGCAAGATGCCTGTTGCAATGGCTGATTATCTCCTCCTCCGTAACAGTTTCGCCAATCTTGGGCACAACGAAGGCTTTCACTTCTTCGCCCGACATCTCATCAGGCACCCCGATTACCGCCACATCGTGCACCGCTGGGTGCGTTGAAATCGCATTCTCAATTTCCTTTGGATAGATGTTCTCGCCGCCCTTGATTATCATATCCTTTTCGCGGTCTTTTATGAAGAAAAAGCCGTCCTTGTCAACAAAACCGAGGTCGCCCGTGTGAAGCCACCCGCCGCGAAGTGTTTTCCGGTTCGCCTCATCAAGCCCCAGATAGCCTACCATAACATTTTCCCCGCGCACCACTATCTCGCCGACTTCTCCCGGCGGAAGTTCGTTGTCGTTCTCGTCAAATATTTTCACTTCCTGCCCAGGCAGGGCAGGTCCGATTGAGCCGATTTTCTTCACCCCGCCGCGCCGATGCAGAGTGCTGGCGACTGTCCCCTCCGTCAGCCCGTAGCCTTCAAGTATCTCCACGCCGTAAAGTTTCTCAAACTGATTGATCGTCTCCACCGGCATCGGCGCCGCACCGCAGATGCCGAACTTCAGCGAACTTAAATCATTTTTCTGCACCGTATCCCTTGCCTGTATCAGAATTTTATATACCTTCGGCACAGCGCTGAAAAAATTGCACTTGTGTTTTTCCACTGTCGGTCCGAATTCGCGCACCGAAAACTTTTTCAGAAGTGCGGTTTTTATACCGCGATACATGCTCGCAAGAAGCGTCATCATCGCATTCACATGAAACATCGGCAGGAAGATAAGCGCAACGGCGTTGTCGGGCGTATCATCCGGCGTCTCCAGAACGCTGCGAATCGCCGCCACTTCAAACATAACATTCCAGTGCGTCAGAAGCGCGCCTTTCGGGTTGCCCGTCGTCCCCGCTGTGTAGAAGATGAAGGCAAGGTCGCTGCCTTTGATTTCTACCGGCGGAACATCGGGTGAATTTTCCGCAATCAACTTCGGCAGCGACAGGTTATCGCCCGAAGGTGTTTCACTGTTCTCAATAACGAACTTCAGGGCAGGGCAGTCCTTGCGTATCTCCGCAACGACCGGCGCAAAGTCGGTATCCACTACTACAGCCTTTCCTTTTGAATCGTTGAACTGGTATTTGATCTCTTCCCCCTTGAGCCAGTTGTTGATTGGACCAGCGATGGCGCAAATTTTGTGCGCAGCGAGCGCAGCCATCAGAAATTCAGGCGAGTTATGCATGTAGATGTAAACTATGTCGCCCTTTTTTATGCCGAGTTTCAGCAATGCGTTTGCGATGCGGCTTGTCCTGTCGTTGAATTCACCGAAGGTTATTTCACGCTCATAATAGGCAAAATACACATTATTTCGGCGCTCCTCCGCCTTCACTTCCACTAATTCACGAATGTTTTTGTATTTAATTTCATGAGTTTCCATTTTTTCTCCTCACTAACAGTATTTTTTCAGGGTTTTCATTATATACATGAATTATTCGCACTTCAACCTCTTTTATATGAACAATTCGGCTTTTGATCCCTGAAATTCATTTAATATTTGAAATTTGAAATTATTTCCCCCTCCCCCCTCTCTCCCTTTGTGTGAACAATTCGGGATGCTATAATTATTGAAATGCCCGCTTCAGAAACTAACCCGGAAAAAAAATACCTCAAGATACTCATTATCGTTTCCTTCTTCTTCTGCGCCTTTTACCTCCTTGTCCACTGGAAAGCGCCTATATTTGACGGCGATTCCTTTGAATACGCAGGCATCGCGCGCAACCTCTACGAACTCGGCTATCTGCGCGAGGACTTGCTCCGTTCCTACGCTGTTAAAGATCAGCCGCTCCCGCATCCCCCAGCCATGCGCGCCAACCTCTATGTCTATCTCCTTGTTCCCTTCTACGCCCTGTTTAAAATTTCAAACTTCACTTTCCTCATCCCATGCTTCATCGCTCTGTTCGCGCTCCCCATCTTCGTCTTCAAGATCGGCTCCAAACTGTTTTCCCCGCAAGCAGCCTTCTGCGCCGCTCTCCTTTCCATGTTCAATCCGCAACTTATCTATCTTTACTCTATGGCTGACTCGGGACTGCCGGAAATCTTTCAAATGTTATTTTATTTGCTCTTCGCATTGATGCTCATAGAAGAACAATACGCTCTCGCAGGCGTCCTCATCGCTCTCGCTTTCCTTTTCAAGCACAACAGTATCATCCTTATCCCTGCTGCCCTCTCCTGGCTCTTTCTTTACAGGCGAAATGCGCTTTTCAGCCGCTCGACACTCATAATGCTGAGTATCTCTCTCTTACTTGTTCTCCCCTTTCTCATCCGCAGCGCAATCCTTTTCCACAGCCCTTTTTATTCCGAGCAGACGAAGGGCATTTCTAAGGCTTACCGCGGACAGTTGACTGACCGGCTTGAGGAAGGCAATCTCTTCGCCTTTATCTTTAATTATGAGCAGTATAATAAACCGCCGTCCGAAGAATCCGCGAAATGCGCAGGCTTCCTTAACGCCTTGAACTGTTTTCTCTATCCGGTCTCTCTCAACATCAGGTGGTCGCTGTTTGGGCAGGGTTGGGATGTCGGCTTCATCCCCGGCATGTTTCAATTATTGGCTCCATTGCTCGTCCCTTTTCTTATCTTCGGTGTTCTTCGCTGCCGGGGCAAACCGCAGTCTCTTCTGTTTTTCATCCTCGCCTTTCAGGTCGCTCTCCATGCCATAATGCTGATCTATGCCGACCGTTACATTATATGCGTTCTGCCCATTGCATACCTCCTGACAATGTATGGCGTGCTGGAGGCTCAAAAGACACTCGCAGTGCATCTCCCGCTCGCTGGCAAAAAATCTCTCGTTATGGGATTTGTATTCTTCCTTTTAATAACGGAAACACTCCCTATGGAAATCTTTACCGCCTCAAGACTTCTCACTCCCCGCTCTAATGTCTATTACGAACTTCAGACCGCTTGCAATTGGGTGCGCTCTAATACTCCGGATGACACTGTCATTATGACTTACCCCTTCTTCTCTACTCATTTTATGTGCAGCCGCTATACCGTTCCGCTGCCTTACGGAAATATCCCAACAATGAAAGAGATAATTAAAAAATACGGGGTGGATTACATCGTTTACGGAAAAGTTTGGCCCAAAGACCTCTTCCCCGATCTCCCCTTCGCGCAAACTGTCATCCGCAGCAATTTTATCTCCTTGCTCCGCATTGACCACGAGAAACTTCAACAATATCAACAGGAAGAAAAAAATCTCTACATAAATTCCCTTAATCCGGTTAAATATTTTCTATCGGCATGGTATAGTTTTGAATTCTTCCCCCCCCTCTATAAAGCATTAATCAAATACAGTAAAAATTATTTTATCGGTATTCTCTGCTATCTGCTCTGTCTGGCGGCGTTCCTTTTCTTCTTTAATATGTTTGGTCGTTCATGGCGGATGCTCCCTCTCATCTTGTTTTCTATGTTTTTGATAATCCTTAAAATTCATGTTCCAGGCAAGATCGCTTCTGAATTGAGGAAAGACCCTCCTCATTTCAGCAGGATACAGGCGAGATTGTTGATGGAGAATACCAGCCGCAGCAGAGATCAGACCCTGTTCTACATTCACCGCGAAAGACTGCCGGTGCCCGCTGAACCTGAATTTTTCCGCCCTTATTTCAAAAGCGTCCTCGTTGAGCGTAGCCTGCCCGATCGCATCGGAATGCGCGATATGATTTTCATCCCAGTCCCACCGCGGGAATCCGTCCTTACCGATGAAACTTCCTTGATAATTAATATAGAAATGCAGAAAACAAGGGATAAGATACAGAGCGAGATAGTGCAGCGCTACGAACAGCACGGTTTCGTCGTCGTCCCCATCTACGGCGGAATTTTTTTGTATAAAGTCAAATGAATGTCAAATGTTAAAGTTAAAAAAAATTTTAACCACGAATTTCACTGATTTACACTAATCAAATTAGTGTAAATTCGTGTAATTAGTGGATCATATTTTTTATCATAATGAACCTGTGCCTTAATCTCTGGAAATCAGCAGACCAATACCCCGAGCGACCCGCCGTGCGCTTCTATGAGCGCACTATCACCTACGGCGAACTTCGCAACAATGTGGCACGGCTCGCAGCAGGATTCAACGCAATGGGCATCGCCCACGGCACCCGCATCGCCCTTGCCATGCCCAATATCCCTGAATTCATCATCTCCTACTACGCTGCCCTCGCCGCCGGCGCCGCTGTTGTGCCGGTTAACCCGCTTTACACCCCTTACGAACTGAATTACATCATCGGCGATTCTGCCCCTTCTGTGATCATAACCCATCCTCTGACCGAAGCCGCTGCATCTGTGGTCAGCCGCGAAAAATCTATCCCGCTCCTTTTCGCTGATAATTTCGGCGACACCAGTAAAAAAACCATTTACTCAGTTATGAGCGAACAGGCAGATGAAAAACTTCCCGTTGAAATTGAGGACGACGAGACGGCGGCTGTTATATACACGAACGCCGTCGGCGGCATCCCATTAGGCGCACAGTTGACACACGGAGGACTCGCCTTTGATGCGGAAAAATGCGCTGTTGTCGCCGGCGTGGAATGTGAGGATGTTTTTCTCACCGTCATTCCACTTTATCACGCTTTCTCCGCGACCGTCTGCATGAATCTGCCGATCCTGCGCGGCGCACTTACCATTCTCCACGAAACATTTGATGAACAACGCACCTTTACTTCCCTTCACCGCGAGTGCGTTACCATCTTCCCCGCCGTGCCGACCATATTCAAAAGAATCCTTGACCGCTTCTGCAAAAGCGGGATTACTTTGCCGCATCTAAAAGCACCTATCCCCGGAGGCGCTCCAACACCGCAGGATGTAATTACTGGCTTTGAAGACGCCTTCGGCGCACTCGTCTTTGAAGGATACGGAATAACCGAGTGCGGTCCCGTTACCTCAGTTAATCCCATAACACGGCGCATACGAAAGATCGGCTCAATCGGACCGCCCCTTGAAGAAATAGATGTCAAAATCACCGACGCAAACGGCAATTCTCTCCCCGCAGACACTGACGGCGAACTATGCGTGCGTGGACGAAATGTAATGAAAGGTTATCTCAACAACGAGGAGGCGACACGCCAGTTCCTGAAGGATGGATGGTTTCACACCGGCGACCTCGCCAGAATTGATGAAGATGGTTTCATTTTTATAACAGGGCGGAAAAAACGAATGATAATAGTCGGCGGTTTCAATGTCTATCCAGCAGAAGTTGAAAAGGCGCTGCTGAACCACGAAGCAATTGCAGAATGTGAAGTCTTCGGCGTCCCTGACGGCATGCTTGGCGAGCGGGTGGCAGCGCGCATCCGCCTGCGCACAGGCAAGACGGCTGATAAAGGCGAAATCCAGAAGTTCACACGAAACTTCCTCGCCCCCTATAAAATCCCAAGAACTATTGAAATTATCGCTTGGAGCATAAATAATTGACAACCTTGATTATTCACACACACTCTATAGCATATTCAATACAAATAGGAGATGGGAGATGAGAGACGGTAGATGGTAGACGAAAAAAATCATCTCACTTCTACCATCTACCGTCTTCCCCGATTATGGCAAACACTTTAACAATTGACACCGATAAATTCCGCCTCATGCTGCGAAACGCCGCACGGAATGTGGCGCTTCACAAAGACATGGTTGACCGGATGAATGTATTCCCTGTCCCGGATGGCGATACAGGCACGAATATGACTTACACACTCCAGAAGATGGAATCAATGCTTTCACCGGAAGCGGGCACACCGCGTCAGTTGGCGATGGATGCCGCGCACGGCGCGCTCCTCGGCGCACGCGGCAACTCGGGCGTCATCCTCTCACAGATCCTTCGTGGTCTGGCGGAGAGCCTTTCATCTTCCATTGATGTGTCGGGCGTTGAGTTCGCTTATTCTCTCGTCGCCGCTTCCGACTGCGCTTATCAGGCGGTCATCAAGCCAGTGGAAGGAACCATCCTCACCGTCGCAAAAGACGCAGCGACATCGGCGATCATCCGGGCAACGGAAGTCGGCGCAACTATGGAAGATATTCTTGATTCCGCCGTTCATCAGGCGCGTGTTACCCTTGCGCGCACACCGCAGATGCTTGACAAACTCCGCCAGGCGGGCGTCGTTGACGCCGGCGGGCAGGGCTTCGTGTTTTTCCTTGAAGGAATGTTATCCGCACTCCTCGGTGAAGTCCTCCACGAAAAAGAAACTGTTAAGACACCGCAACTCGCAGAGACCGAACATCTCCCATTCCTTTATTGCACCGAACTGACGCTG
>JBFMBQ010000061.1:0-6765 GCA_040755115.1 bacterium | reverse complement strand
GAGGTGATGAATGGGTAAGAAGAGTATGCTGGTGATAATGGATTCGGGAGGTATAAAGCGCGCTCTCACGCGGATAGCGCATGAAATTCTGGAAAAGAATCAAGGTGCGGCGAATCTCGCGCTTGTCGGGCTTCAGACGCGCGGCGTGCCGATTGCACGGCGCATCGCAAAAATTATCCGCGAAATTGAAAAGAGGGATGTCCCCGTTGGAATACTTGACATCACCCTCTATCGCGATGATCTGTCACATCTTGACCACCAGCCGAATGTGCAGAAGACGGAGATTCCTTTCAATGTTGAAGGCAAAAAGATCGTGATCACAGACGAGGTGATTTACACCGGGCGCACGATCCGCGCCGCAATGGACGCCATTATGGACCTCGGCAGACCGCGCCTGATTCAACTTGCAGTGCTCGTTGACCGCGGACATCGTGAACTTCCCATCCATCCCGATTACATCGGCAGAGAAATTCCGACATCGCGCAGCGAATGGGTGAATGTGAGGCTCAGAGAGGTTGATAAGAAAGAAGGCGTGTTCCTCGCAAGAAGTCTTGATCGCGCGGACAGAATTGAGGATTAAGGATTAAGAAGATGCAGAAGAATCTGATCAGGATAAGGGACTTGACTCGTTCAGACATATTGAATGTTATTGAGCAGGCGGAAACTTTTCAGGATATAATGAGCCGCGACATCAAGAAGGTGCCGACGCTGCGCGGCAAGGTGCTCGTGAATCTTTTTTTTGAGCCGAGCACGCGCACGCGCACCTCGTTTGAACTGGCGGGCAAGATTCTTAGCGCAGATGTTGTGAATATTTCCACATCTGCAAGCAGTGCTGTCAAGGGCGAGTCCATAAAGGACACGGCTCTGACAATCCGCTCGCTCGGCGCAGATTTCGTTGTTGTGCGTCATTCCGATGCGGGCGTCCCCGATTTCATTGCGCGCTTGATACCAGTCTCGGTGATAAATGCCGGTGACGGCGCCGGAGAGCATCCCACGCAGGCGATGCTTGACCTCTTCACCATCAAGCAGCACACGCGCCGGCTTGAGGGGCTTACGGTAACCATCGTGGGCGACATAACGCACAGCCGCGTGGCGCGCTCCAACATCTTCGCCTTTACAGCAGTCGGCATCAAGGTCAACCTCGTTGCGCCACCCACAATGCTGCCGCCGCAGATTGAAAAACTCGGCGTCAAAGTGTATCACAGGTTTGATGAGGCCTATGACGATACCGATATACTTTATCTCTTGCGCATACAGCGTGAACGCCAGCAGGAAAGCCTCTTCCCCTCAATCAAGGAATATTCTAAACTATACGGCGTCAATCAGCGTGTTCTTAAGCGTTTCAAAAAGAAGGTGCTCGTGATGCATCCCGGACCGATAAACCGCGGCGTTGAGATAGCAGCGGATGTAGCGGACAGCCTTTCGTCACTGATAGAGCAACAGGTGCGCAACGGCGTTGTGGTGCGGATGGCGATACTTTATATGCTTGCAGGGCATTAAGAAAGAGGAAGTCAAGAAATGCTGAAACTTAGTTATGACAGGGAAGAAGATGTTTTGGAAATAAGATTCTCTGAAAATCCAATAGAAGACAGTGAATATATAGAAGAGTCAGCGCTGGTTGTTGATTATGATAAATCTAACAAAATTGTGGCAATAGAGATCATCTCTTTTTCTAAAAAAGTTCATAAAGAAGAACTGGCGGAGGTAGTGGCTATATAGACCGAATTATTCATATTCGCTCTGAAAAGATTCACCTTAAAGTGTGAATGTGAGACGGGAGATGTGAGACGGGAGACGATAAAAATCATCTTAATTCTTACTTCTCACATCTTACTCATCTTAATGCCAATGTCAATTAACTGACGAGAGGGGAAAATTGGGAATATTACTTAAAGGGCTGCGTATTGCTGATCCATCCGGGAAGTTGCCTAAAATGGGCGATGTGATTGTGGACGGCGGCAGAATTGCCCGCATCGGGAAGGGCTTGCCCCGCGGACGGCATCGTGTTTTTGATCTCAGCGGCTGCCACATTATGCCCGGACTCATCGATCTGCATGCGCACCTGCGCGAGCCTGGATACGAGTATAAGGAAAATCTTGACAGCGGATTGCGGGCTGCGGTGAATGGAGGTTTTACAAGTGTTGTATGTATGCCTAACACAAATCCTGCGATTGATAACCGGTCGGTTGTGAAGTATCTGCGGGAGAGGGCGGCGGGGATCGGACTTGCGAGGCTATATATTGCCGGCGCGATTTCGCAGGGCAGGGCAGGCAAGGAACTCGCAGAGATCGGTGAAATGATGGAAGAGAGGATAGTGGCGGTTACTGATGATGGTGCGCCGGTTATGGATTCGCGCCTTATGCGCCGGGCGATGGAATATTCACGGATTTTTTCAATACCCGTGATGGATCATTGCGAGGATCGCAACCTGTCGGCTGGCGGAGTGATGAACGAGGGGTTGGTGTCAACAATGTTAGGGCTGAGCGGGATACCAGCGGCAAGTGAGGAGATAATGGTGGCGCGCGATATATCACTTGCAGAACTTACAGGCGCACGGCTTCACATAACGCATGTAACTACACGCGGTGCGGTTGAAATCATCCGCCGCGCAAAGAAAAAAAGAATATCGGTTACCTGCGATGTTACGCCGCATCATCTTGTGCTTACCGATGACTCAGTGCGTGATTTTGATACGAATATGAAGGTCAATCCGCCTTTGAGGGGAAAAGACGATGTCAATGCGCTTGTGAAGGGGTTGACAGACGGCACAATTGATGCTGTCGCCACAGACCATGCGCCCCACGCTCTTCACGAGAAGGAGACATCTTTCAACGATGCCCCATTCGGGGCGATAGGGTTTGAATCTGCTCTATCGGTTCTGACGACTGAACTCGTGCATCGGCGCGGGCTGACGATTGAATTTCTGGCTGCGAAGATGTCATCTATGCCGGCAAGGATTTTCGGTCTGCATGGCGGGAAAATTGCCACAGGTGAACCCGCTGATCTCACAATTATTGATCTTGCAAGAGAGTGGACGATTGAGTCTGAAAAATTTTCATCTCTTGCCCGCAACTGCCCGTTCGCAGGCAGAAAAGTGAAAGGCAAAGTAATGATGGTGCTGATCGGGGGAAAGATTGTTTATGGAGATAGATAATGTAATTCGGGATTTGCAGATTGCGATTCTTTTCAAACCCTGAACCCTGAACCCCGAACTACGAAAGATGAAAGCAATACTTGTCTTAGAAGACGGCACAGTTGTTGAAGGTCAGTCAAACGGCGTTGCCGGCACGACGCTCGGTGAACTGGTATTTAACACGAGTATGACCGGCTATCAGGAGATTTACACTGATCCATCGTATGCCGGGCAGATAGTGATACTGACTTATCCGCTCATCGGGAATTATGGTACTAACGAAATTGATGTGGAATCGTTCAAGCCCCATATACGGGGCATGGTGGTGCGTGAACTTTGTCCTGCGCCTAATTCTTGGCGGTTACGGTTTTCGCTTAGTGATTTTTTACAGCGGCACCGCGTCATCGGCATCGTCGGGGTTGATACGCGCGCACTGACGCGTCACCTGCGCTCTTACGGAACGATGCGCTGTGGACTATCCACTGAAGTCAATAGCAAAGAACTCTTAAAAATGGTTCGCACATCACCTGATATATCGGGTCAGGACCTGGTTGCCACCGTAACGACTTCTGCCCCTTACAGGTTTCTCTACCCGATTGACAAGATGCACGAAACGGAGGGCAGGAAGAGAGGAAGAAAAAAGCATAAGATTTCAATAATTGACTGCGGTGTGAAATACAACCAGCCGCGTTCGCTGATCTCGCGCGGATGCGAGGTAACGGTTGTGCCGGCGAAAACATCAGCAGATGCGATATTAAGGGAGAAAACCGATGGTGTCGTGATTTCAAACGGTCCTGGCGACCCCAAGGATGTGCCGTATGTGATAGAGACGGTGCGTGAACTTTTGGGTCGGATACCGATAATGGGGATATGTCTTGGTCATCAAATCCTGGCGCTTGCCCTCGGAGCGGATACTTACAAGATGAAGTTCGGGCATCGTGGAGCGAACCAGCCTGTGAAGGATATGGTCAGGGGGCGGGTGGTGGTAACATCGCAGAATCACGGGTATGCCGTAGTTAATAATGGATTGGGAGAGAAGGGGATACGGGTATCGCATGTGAATGTGAATGATGGGACGATAGAGGGTATAGAGCATGATGATTATCCGATAATATCGGTGCAGTTTCATCCGGAGGCGTCGCCTGGACCGATGGATTCGGGGTATCTTTTTGATGAATTTTTAATGAAAGTTTCAAGTTGGAAACAGGGAAAAGATTAAACCGCAGGGAACGCGGAGGTCGCAGAGGATAATAAGTTGCCAAAGAGAAATGAATTAAAACGCGTGATGGTGATCGGTTCCGGCCCGATAGTGATCGGGCAGGCGGCGGAGTTTGACTACGCCGGCACCCAGGCGTGCAAGGCGCTGCGCGAGGAGGGGATTGAGGTAATACTCGTGAACAACAATCCGGCGACGATCATGACCGATACAGACATCGCCGATGTCGTTTACTTTGAGCCGCTTACGGTCTCGTTTTTATCAGATGTGGTTCGGCGTGAGCGTCCCGATGGTCTCCTGCCGACACTGGGGGGTCAGACAGGTTTGAACCTCGCCGTTGAACTTGCCAACAGCGGCGTCCTTGACGAGTGCGGCGTGAAACTTCTGGGCACGCCGCTTGATACCATCAGGAAGGCAGAAGACAGAGAACTTTTCCGCGCACTGATGAAGGAAATCAGACAGCCCGTCCCTGACAGCGCGGTTGTTACAACTATAAATGAAGGCAAGAAGTTCGCCGCCGAGATCGGCTTCCCGGTCATCATCCGCCCGGCATACACGCTCGGCGGCACCGGCGGCGGCATCGCCACCGATATGGAATCGCTTGAATACATTATGAAAAAAGGGCTGACGATGAGCATGATCGGTCAGGTGCTCGTTGAGCAATGCGTGATCGGATGGCGGGAAATAGAATACGAGGTGATGCGCGACAGCGCCGACAATTGCTTCATTGTCTGCAACATGGAAAACATTGACCCGATGGGGATACATACCGGCGACAGCATCGTGGTTGCACCCAGCCAGACGCTGACGGACAAAGAATACCAGATGCTGCGCACTGCATCACTTGACATCATACGCGCACTCGGCATTGAGGGCGGATGCAATGTCCAGTATGCGCTTGATACCAAATCTATGGATTATTATGTCATTGAAGTAAACCCGAGGGTGAGCCGCTCCTCTGCGCTCGCATCCAAAGCCACAGGTTATCCCATCGCCAAGGTCGCCTCCAAAATTGCGGTGGGTCTTCACCTTGACGAGATCATCAACCCTGTAACCAAGAAAACCTACGCTTCTTTTGAGCCTGCTCTTGATTATGTAGTCGTCAAGGTGCCGCGCTGGCCATTTGACAAGTTCACCTTTGCAGATCGAACGCTTTATACGCAGATGAAATCAACCGGCGAGGTGATGGCGATCGGCAGGAGTTTTGAATCAGCGCTGATGAAGGCTATCCGCTCACTTGAGATCGGCGTCTCCGGGCTTCGGATGAAAGGGCTGGGGCTGTGCTCGCCAATGGAACTTGAGAACATGCTTGAACATCCCACAGACGAGCGCCTGTTCGCCATTATGGAGGCATTCCGCCGCGACATTCCGCTCACTGAAATCGCTCAACTTACGAATATTGACCCGTTCTTCCTGAACAAAATACAATTTCTCATCCAGAAGGAACAGGAACTCTCAAACCTCAAAATTGATAACCTGACTGAAGAGAAATTGCGCGAATATAAGGACATCGGTTTCAGCGATGTCTATATCGCTTCCCTCCTCGGTGTGCCTGTTAAACAGATTGAGGGGCTGCGAAAAAAGCACAATATCCACCCTGTTTATAAAATGGTAGACACCTGCGCCGGCGAGTTTGAGGCTGAAACCCCTTATTACTATTCCTCTTATGAGACTGTGAGCGAAGTTAAGGCAGGCAGGGAGAAAAAAATTATCGTCATTGGCTCCGGACCTATCCGAATCGGTCAGGGCATAGAGTTTGATTACTGTTCAGTTCATTCGGTCTTTGCGCTTCGCGAAGAAGGCGTTGATGCAATTATAGTGAACTGCAATCCCGAGACAGTCAGTACGGATTTTGACACAGCCGATAGACTCTATTTTGAGCCACTGACGAAAGAAGATGTGATGAGCGTCTATCGCGAGGAGAAGGCAAACGGCGTGATCGTGCAGTTCGGCGGGCAGACGGCGATCAATCTCGCCGGACCCCTGCACGAGGGAAAAGCGCCGATACTGGGGACATCGTTTGACAGCATTGACATCGCCGAAGACCGCAATCGTTTTGACAACCTTCTCAATAAACTCGGCATCCCACGCCCGAAGGGCAAGGCGGTGGTATCGTTTGAAGAGGCGCTCGCCGTGAGCAGAAAGATCGGTTACCCTGTGGTTGTGCGTCCTTCCTATGTTCTCGGCGGTCGCGCTATGGAAATCGTTTACGATGATGAGGAACTTGAAAAGTATGTCTCCTCAGCAGTGCTCGTAACACCTGAACATCCAATTCTTGTTGATAAATATATGGTCGGCAAGGAAGTTGAAGTGGATGTGATCAGTGACGGGAAAGATTTTCTCATTCCCGGCATAATGGAACATATAGAGCGTGCCGGAGTGCATTCCGGCGACAGTATGGCAGTCTATCCGCCGC
>JBFMBQ010000060.1:0-8079 GCA_040755115.1 bacterium | reverse complement strand
GCCAGTGCCATATCGCCGCAGCCGCCGAGAACGCATATCCTCATTGTCTACCCCCTTCATCTGCCTAAAATTAGTAAGATGTGAGATGTAAGATGTAAGATGATTTTTTCGTCTCACATCTCCCGTCTCACATTTCACTTCTTACTTCTCACATCTTTCTTTTCACTATCACACTCGCCATAGCGATTGAAATGCAAGATTCGAGATAGTTTTCGTTTCGGCACATGGAGCACGCCGTTATCATCTTTCCAGTATTGAATTGACCCGCTGAAATCTTCTATCACGGGTGATTCGTCAGGGTAGCCAAGTGCCACAATGCTGTCAATGCGGTAATCGTCCGGTATGTGGAGCAATTCTGTAACTGCTTTTCGGTTGACGGCGCCGACCCAGCAGGTGCCGATGCCGAGCGCCGTGGCAGCAATCAATATATTTTCAATGGCAGCGCCAGCGTCGTGTTCGCCGCCCTCCGCACGAATGTTGCCGTTGAGCAATACAATAATGTATGCAGTCGGCTCCTCCCCCGGCGGCGGATTGCCGGCAGGGTAGATGTAGCCAGCCCAGAGCAGGTGCGGAAAGACCGCCCGCACCGTCTCTTCATCATAAACTATTATAAATTCAAGCGGCTGCAAGTTCTGCGCCGACGGTGCGAGCCGCGCCGCATCAATCAACTTCTCAAGCAGCGGCAACGGCACAGACTCCCTGCGAAAGCGCCGAACAGAACGCCGCTTGCGTATCGCTTCAATCGCATCCATCAACAACAAATTATACCACAAAGCGGAAAATAAAATTGTGTAGGAGAGGAACACAATTACGATTTTTAATGGAAACCCGCAGTTTGAGGTCTTTAAATTTCGGAGTGCGACATCACGATGTCGCTTTCATTTACGGCGACATGTCGCCGTATAACAAAGCGGTGTCGTGCCACCGCACTCCAAATCAAACTTCACTCCCACTGAAGATTAGTTACAGAAATCTTCAGTTTTCAATTTGTCGGTCATTAAAAACTATACACAATTCATTCATCAATTACCACGCTTCAAATCATGTCCTGCTTCTCCCGAATCCTTGACCCACGCCACATACTGCCCAAACTGCCCCCGCACCAAGTCTTCAAACATACGGCGGTCTGCCGTTACCCACCACGCGCCCGTCAAGAAAAGCCGCGTGTGCACATACAGGCAATAATAAAAGCATAAAAAAAAGATCCACGAATTACACGAATTTACACGAATTAAAATTCATGAAATTAGTGGATAATAAATTATCCCATGTTTCCGAACTTCCGTGCTTCAGTGGTAATCTTTTTTCATCTTTTTTTGTTCTGACTGCACTCAGTTAGGGTATAATGTCAGGGTCATTATATGATACGGGAGGAAGCATAATGGACACACCAAAGGTTTTGAGTTTATCGCCGCTGCCGCCGCAGGCAGTACAGGGACTCGTGGCGGCAAATGCGGGTATTATGGCTGATATTTTCGCGCCCGAGAAGAATGATGAGGATTCGGTTGCAGAAGCGGCGGCACAGGCAGATATAATCCTCGGCGATTATTCGTTCGTGATTTCCCTCACCGAAAAGATCGCTCGGTCGGCAAAAAAAGTGAAACTGGTTCAGCAGCCGAGCGTCGGCTATCAGAACATAGACACAGAGGCATTTGCACGATGTGGTATTCCAGTAGCAAACACTGCGGGCGCAAACGATATTGCAGTGGCAGAACATACGATAATGCTTGCGCTCGCCCTGCTGAAAAGGATACCTTATGCGAATGAACAAACTCACAAGGGCAACTGGGCGCAATCGGATATGATGTGGTCAAAGGGCATCTATGAGATATTCGGGAAGAATTTCGGTATTGTCGGGATGGGGCGCATCGGGCGCGAGGTTGCGAAACGGATGCAGCCATTCGGGGTAAAATTGTTTTATTACGATGTCGTCAGAGTTAATGAAGAAACGGAGAAATCGCTGGGCATAGTTTACAGGGCGATTGATGATCTGCTGCGTGTTTCCGATGTCGTCAGTTTTCATGTGCCTCTCACAGAGCAAACGAGGAACATGATAGACGAGAAGCGGCTTGCGATGATGAAGGCATCGGCGGCGATTATCAATGTGGCAAGAGGGGAAATTATAGACGAGGGGGCGCTTGCGAAGGCATTGAAGAACAAGCGGATCGCCGGCGCCGGGATTGATGTGTTCTCTGCGGAACCAATATCACCCGATAATCCGCTCCTCGGACTGGAGAATGTAATTCTTACGCCGCATATAGCGGGTGCAACGAACGAGGCGCGCCAGCGTATCATCAGCGCGGCGGTTGAGAATATAGCGCGTGTTTTGAGAGGGGAAAAACCGATAAATGTTGTGAACGGGGTTCAATAAGTAAAATACAATAATTCACCGCAGAGACGCGGAACGCGCGGAGAAGATTGAAAATTTAAGCATGGAGGATACAGGGACAAATGGCATCAATAACAGGGGCGAAACAACTTGTTGAGAGCATGAAGGCGGCGGGCGTAAACCGCATATACGGGATAATAGGCACATCCAATGTGGCATTCGTTGATGCCCTGTATGATGAGACTGAGGCGATAAGATACATCTCCTGCCGTCACGAGCAGGTAGCGGCGACGATGGCTGATGCAGAGGGAAGACTCACAGGAAAGCCCGGCGTAGTGCTGCTTCATTCAGGACCTGGCGCATTGAACTCACTGATAAGTCTGACAAACGCTGCAAAGGACTGCTCGCCCGCAATCGCGATAACCGGCGCGGTTAAGCGCAAGTTGCGCGGCGGAGACGGAATGCTGGAGGTGGATCATCTGCGCATATTTGAAAATATCTGCCGCGGCGTGTTTCGTGTAAATAGTGCGGCTGAGATCGGAGAAGTATTTTGCAGGGCGTGGGAGGCGGCGGTTGGTTACCCGCATGGCCCAACGCTGATTGAAGTGCCGGAAGATGTCTGGCTTGAACCCATTTCATCACCACCTGAAGTTCGTATTCCAAAAACTCCGCTTCCATTAAAACCGTCAGAGACGGATGTTGAGAGCGCGCTGGAGAATTTGCAGCGAGCCGAGCGACCACTTTTGCTCTATGGCGGCGGCATCGCTTATGCAGGTGCGGCGGAACTTGCACTGCATTTCGCCGAGCGGTGGAACCTGCCGGTTGCAACAACCGGCAACGGCAGGGGGACAATGCCAGAAACGCACGCATTATGCCTTGGTCGCACAGGTTTCGGCGGGGGGAACATTGTTGCAGACTTCGCCGTTCAGAACGCCGATTTCATACTTGCGGTGGGCTGCACACTTTCCGATATGACTACTTATGAATACACGCGCCCGATTGCTGCCGATGTTATAACAGTGAACCTTGACGAGGGACACGATTTGCCCGGCATCGTCCTGCGAAGCGCTGTACGCGCCGATGCGAAACTGTTTCTTGAAGGCATATTGAAACTCTCCGGCGAAGGTGAGGCGCCCGAACGCGGCGAGTGGTTTGCATCTTTTGAATCATCAAGAAAGGGATGGCAGCAGATTGTAGAGGCTGGAGCGGTAGCGGGGCGTGTGCCGCTTGCGCCCGGATATGTCTGCCGTGAAATCGCAAAGTATATGGGCGACAGCAACATTGTAACGGTCGGTGCGGGGATGCACCTGTTGTATCCGATGGCATACATACCATCCCTAAAGCCGTTGACTTTTTTATCGGCGGTGAACTTTGGCGCGATGGGTTTTGGGATGGCGGCGGGCATTGCGGCGAAACTTATCTCGCCCGACAGAACCGTTGTGTCCATACTCGGCGACGGGGACGCTTTAATGGCTTTTCAGGACATTGAGACAGCGGTAAGGGAAAAGATACCTGTCAAGATATTCATCCTAAACGACAGTGCATACAGGGTGCTTCTCTTTCGGCAGCGGCTGCAATTAGGTGGGAGGATTATCGGGACGCGCCACGGCAACCCCGATTTTGCACGACTCGCGGAATCATTCGGGGCAAAAGGTATCCGCATTGAAAAACCAGATGAAGTTTCGGCAAAAGTGAAAGAGACGATGGATGCTGATGTCCCGGTAGTCGTTGATGTAATAATTGATCCTGATGATATGGCGCCGACAAATCTTCAGGCGGTGCTGGTTATGGGTCAGGGATAAAATAGAATTAAGAATAAAGGATTAAGAATTAAGAGGGAAAAACAGGGGAAAATTCAATGATTTATAATTCAGGAAAGCATTGTTCATTGAGGACTTGTCGTATAAGTGGAAGGCTGATGTTTTCAAAGACCTTGCATTTCCCTATGCGCAGGGGCAGGACATATCTCCTGACGCCTGATTTGAATTTTTTATCTCTTTTCATTGTCTCCATCAAATCTGCCGTCGTGCAACCTTTATAATGCGTGGGGAATCCGCAGTTTTTAATGAGTTTCACTATTCTCTCATAATCCTCGCCCGGCAATATTTTCATTCTATTTGAAATTTTGGCAGCGGTCACAAGACCGATCGCCACCGCCTCCCCGTGCTTGTATCTTCGGTATTTCGTGGATGCCTCAATTGCGTGTGCGAAGGTATGTCCGAGGTTCAGGAGCGTGCGGAGTCCTTTCTGCTCGGTTTCATCCTGTTCAACGATTGAGGTCTTTATTTCAACGCACCTTTTAACTACATCGGTCATTAAGTCCAAATTTTTTAATCCGATAAAAGAGCCGTAATTATCCTCTGTGTTTGAAAAAAGCGTTTTATCAAATCCTATTGCATATTTAATGACTTCTGCAAATCCTGCCAGCATTTCTCTTTTTGGAAGGGTTTTTAAGGTGCTCAAGTCGTTTATGATCAATCGCGGCTGATGAAAAGCCCCGACGAGATTTTTTCCCGCCTTCAGGTTTATTGCGACCTTTCCGCCGACGCTGCAATCAACCATCGCAAGGAGGGTTGTGGGGATCTGCATAATATCCACACCGAAGCGGTTGTAAGTGGAAGCGACGAAGCCCGACAGGTCTTCAACCACACCGCCACCGAGAGTTGCTATAAAGAAATCTTCATACCGTCCATACCTTGCGGCGAGTTGTTCGTTTATTAATTCATAAGATTTGATGCTCTTATATTTCTCGCCGTCGCCGATAAGTGCTATATTGACTTTGAAACCTGCTTTTGAAAAACTCTTTTTAACAGTATCGCCGTATAAACCAATCACCTTTTGATTTGACACGATGAAAACATTTTCACAACTGAAAATCTTCCGAGCCATCCTACCCGCGTCGGAAAGCAAATCTGCGCCCAGAGTTACTTCATATACTTTTATGTCAGGGATTTTTACCTTGATTGTTTTGATCTTCATTTCAGGAATTCTATCAAAGATTCAGCCGTCTGGAAACTCCGAGACAGCACGATAAAATTCTATAAGAGTTATCACTGGCTTTCCACATTATCTGTGATATTTTTTAAGATCATCAGGAGCGGCATTATAAGTGCTGGTGATTTTTCAAGCATTGTAAGGATGGTTCTGAGTTTTTCCATTGAATCCCGCGCATTGCTGCGAATCGTATATTTCGCTCGCTCTTCACTGATTCTGTAAGTGGAACGGTGTGTGTCATTATCAGATTCAACGGCTGATCTCTCCTTTTCGTTCATTTGCAGCAGACTGCAGATTTCTCTTTTATAGGAATCGCTCTTGCCTTCAGAAGGTAAAATCGCATCTGCCGGTTTTATGTATTTGGGTTTAACGCCTGTCAGTATCCATAGAGGCGAGATCCTGAGATGCGTATAAAGTTTAATGAGGAACTCTGGTGATGGGTTTCCAGTTTTGAGATAGTTTGAGATTTTTTTCTGCTCAAAGGCTGTTGTTTTAGAAAGATTATTCTGACTTTTATTTTCCCTCACCACCTCTGTCAAGCGGCTGATTATCCCTTCTTTTTCTTTGTCTTTCATAATATTTTTTTATCTGCCTATTGACAAAGGTGATGGCTCGGTTGTATTATTAGTATATTGTTTCTAATTATTTAGGTGGAATGGATTTAAATTTGAAAGCATCAAAAAAAACATTTCAACGAAAGGCTAATTTGATCTCGGTCAAAATAAGGTTCAAACAATATGGATAATTATAAAACGAGAAAATAATAATTTCCAGCAAAACCCTCCCCTATAAACCTCAAGGCAAGAGCACCTCCTTTTGCCGGAAACCAACGGGGGAGGGTTTTTATTTAATATATAATTTGCAATTTCCAATACTTTTTCTCTCTATGTCCTACATGGCTCTGCGGCTGTTTTTACCGCCCGAAGGGCAATAATTTAAATGGCCGGATGAGGGAATAAAAAAAGGCTGTGCGCGGAGACAATGAATATCTTAAAGAAACGAATTCAGTGCCCGGGAAAAGAAAGGAAAAGAGGAATGCTGCCCGGTGTTCACATACAAGAAATTGTATGATACCTGATTCGGCGATTCTTTTATTGCCTGACAAAGAGGAGAGTATAATTTTTTTGACAACAGGGTGACGGCACAGGTAAGTGGGGCTGACATCATCGGGGATGGGCGTATTGAAAAATTCCCTGCACAGATCAAGTGTGATGCGGAACACTTTTTTCATCTTGAATTTTTCAACGGCATTTAACACTATATCCCATTGTAAGTTTTCGTTTGTGATGATTTTATGAATATCCAGCAGCCAGATAAGGCGCGAGAAGGAATGTGAGATCGCCAGATGAAAAACCGAAAACACAAGAGCGGCTTCGGGGGAGAGCGCGTGTGTTTCTTCGGAAGATTTTATCAACCATTCCGGGTCAAAGGCGAAGGCGCGCTTTAAGTATGGCGCCTCTGCGATGTTCCATTGAGTTTCCACGAGTGCCGGCATCTCCGAATTTTTGGTTTCAAACTTAAGTTCGCCGCCGAAGCGCATTAAAAATGATGTGGAAAGATTCCCCTGATGGATTTTCAGTCCGAGGCTTTCCAATAAGTTCTTCACCGCTTGAATATCGTTTCTGTGTATAAGTAAATCAATATCCCTCATCGGTCGCTCCTCGGGTGCGTAATATAAAGGTATGAAATGCGCGCCTTTCAGAGGGATAAGCAATATGTTCTTATCTCTTGCGGCTCTCAGTATTTTTTGTGCGAGATCAAGAAGGAAAGATGTATATGCAATGGTATCTATCACATGTTTATTTATTATAGGGTGTATATTCCGGGGAATGCAGTGCAGAAGGTTGTTGTTTTTTAAGTTTTTAAGAATCAGCGGGTGCAGATGATGGCGGACGATTTCGGAAAAGAAGAAATCCTGATGTTCCGAGGGTATGGAATGCAGGATAGATTCCATTGAGCGTGGTGGAGTACTATTATTTGCGAGAGAAGCAATGAAGTTAGGATAGTTTGTTTTTTTTTGCTGCTGATGATAATTGTGTGGTTTGTTTGTGAGTGAATGCACGGCAGAAGGTGAATTTATTTGAATTCTGCCTTCAATTGTGTTTCAAGTATTTTGCCATTGTGTGAATCTGTGGCGCTGGGTGAACTTGAGAACTTCGTAAGGCGGTAATCAACCAACCAGCGCAGGACTTTTGATAGTTTGTAATCGGAAGTGAGATAGGTGTTATTCTTGTCTGAGGAAGAAGACGATGTCTGGTTGCTGGTTTGTTCTAATTTCAGCCCTGCCTTCCATTTTTCTGTCGGCATGTAGTTATACTGGTATGAAATGATTTGATTGGAATCTTCCGAGCCTCCTGTTGTCCTTGTGTAGCGGTTAAATTTGACGATGAATTCGGTTTTGGATGAGAATTCGTATTTTACATCAGTGAGGTATTTGTTTGTAGTGGAATCCTGGAGGTCGGATTTATCTTCCTTTCCCCATTCCAGTTGCAGGAAGATTTCAAAGGGACGCAGAGCGGGGCGGTAGTCAAAACCGAGGGCAAAATTGGAAACTTCAACTGAAGTAGACCCGGTTACGGCGGTAAGAGTCTGGATGAAATTGGGCTTGATCTGGAGTGCCTTTGATGCGGTTACTACACCTGACAGATTTGTCATCTTGACTCTTGTGGTTCCGCTGGTTTGCTGACCGGGGTAATCCTCACGGAGCATGTTTAAGTTCAGAGACTTGAATTTCAAGAACGGCTGGAACATGATGC
>JBFMBQ010000059.1:0-4189 GCA_040755115.1 bacterium | reverse complement strand
TTTGCTATTGCGCCTGATGTATCGGATGCGAGATTATCAAAGGCGATGCGCAGGTTTATATTTGAGCCTGCTGGGAATTCAAGTGCCTCAACGATAATATCAAGTGAGGGTTTTGCTCCGACATCTACATTTATATTGAAATTACCGTTTGCGTCGGTTCTGTCGGAAGCGGAGTTGAGGAGTTTGCGTGAGGAGTCTTTGACAAAATAAGCGATGACGGATTTATTTGCCACAGCGGGTGGTGTTGTGCGAGCGGCGGCATCGGGCGCGCCGCCTCGCTGGAAAGCGCCTTTGATATTAACCGTTTTTCCCTGCGCTGAGGGTGTGCCGCCAGGGGTGCCTGGGGTGGTGCCTACACCGCCGCCGCAGCCGCATATAAATAAAATAATCATCGCTAAAACCGCTGATAACCACCTGTTGATTTTATCGCGGATATTCATTGTATCAGATAATGAAATTGTAGATGATGATATTTATCAGCGCAAGTTTTAATCCGTGTAAATTCGTGAAATTCGTGGATCAAATTTTATCTTCACCAATACCAATCCTTACATCAACGGCAATGCAGCCCCTGCCCTGCGGCAGAACGATAAGCGGGTTTATATCCAGTTCATTTATTTCAGGGAAAGCGCAGATCAGTTCGGATACCTTGCATATCACATCTGTCAGTGCGGAAATATCACGAGGGGGGCTTCCACGGAAACCTTCCAGCAGCATAGAGCCGCGCGTTTCTGCAATCATTTCTCGCGCTTCCTGCCTGCTAACCGGTGCGAGGCGAATGGCAATAACCTTAAAAACCTCCACTGCAACACCGCCGGAACCGAACACGATGACTGGTCCAAAATGCGGGTCCTGTCTGCCGCCGACTAATACCTCAACACCGCCTGAAGTCATATCCTGCAAAAAAATAGAGGAAGTTTTATCGTCAGGACATTTTGTATGACGGATTTCATCAAGTTCTCTGTATGCGGCGCGGAGTTCTTTCAGGTTTTTGATGTTCAGGCGAATCCCGCCGACTTCTGTCTTGTGAATAATAGATGGAGAAGAAATCTTCGCTGCGATGGGGAATCGGAGGGCACTGGCGGCGTCAAGCGCCTCCCGCAAAGTTTTCACTTCTTTCATTTTTGGAATGCGTAAACCCGTTTTATGCACAATATCCAGGGCTTTTTTACCTGTCAGAAAGCCGCCGGCCGATTGCACCCCCAAGCGAGATTGTGGGTGGCACATCGTAAGTAAATTTTTTATGGTTTTTAGTTTCTTTCTGCCCCGTGAGGGGATGCGCAGAGACCTTTTTTTGCGTGTGCAGAAATCACGGTATGAAGCGAGTGCGTCAACCGCCTCTTCCGGTGTCGGATATATCGGCAGCGTTGAAGAGCCGCGTGTTTCTACTACGGTCGCCGGCAGACCGAGCACACCTGTTGATACCGGTTTGCCGTATTCAAGGACAAGTTTTTCTATATCGGGGATGATGTTTCGGTACATCACGGATAATGGTCCTGCATAGAGTTGATCGGGACGCCGCGGGTTGATGAACACAACGCCGTGAATCTGCGGTTCCTGGAGGCATTTTTCAATTGCGAACAGGAGATTGTCGGCAGCGAAGGCGTCGCCGAGGTCAAGCGGGTTGGAGATGCGGATGACGCCTGCGCGCACGCGACTTTGTATCTGGTTTATCAATTCGGAGGAAAGTTTCGGGAAGACGAACCCGCGCCGCTCGGCGTGGTCGGCGGTAACGACAGTGTAGCCGCCGGCGGCTGAGATGGCGGCGATGCGCCGTCCTTTCATCTTCGGCTGCGTGAACATACGCGCAAAGGAGGCGAGTTGATTGATTGACGATACACGCACAACGCCCGCCTGTCTGAGCGCGGCATCAAGCACTGCTTCGTCGTTTGCGAGCGCCGCCGTGTGCGATGCGGCGCGCTCCCTGCCCGCACCTGTCCCACCTGCCTTATATACGAGGACAGGCTTCTTTCCCTTCCGCGCGACCTCTGCAAACTCGCGCCCGTGCACAAGGCTCTCAAGAAACATAATTATGACCTCGGTGCCCGCATCATCCATTAAGTAACGCAGAAAATCCGTCTCATCCAGATCGTATTTATTGCCGATGCTGATGAACTTGTTGCAGGATAGATTATGCTCGGCGAGCCACATCAGAAGACTCAATCCTACGCCCCCGCTCTGCGATACGATTGAGACATTGCCTGGCTCCCATCTTTCAAGCGGCGCAAAGGGGAGACACATTCTGTGCTCGGCGTTGACGATGCCCACGCAGTTGGGTCCGACAAACCGGATGCCGTATTTGCGCGCCTTCGTTTTTATTTCATCGCCGAGTTTATCTCCTTCGCTGCTGAACTCCGAAAAGCCAGCGGTTTCTATGATGACATATTTGATTCCTTTATCTCTGCACTGCGTAAGAGTATCGGGGATGGTTCTTGCGGGTGCAAGGATGACGGTGAGATCAATCTCGTCGGGGATTTCCGTCAGTGCGGGATAAATTTTCTTTCCGAAAACTTCTTCGCCATTCGGATTGACGCCGTAGATGCGCCCGCCGTAGCCCCAGTTGATGAGGTTCATGACGATGATCTGGGCGAGGTTGGTTGGTGAATTGGAAGCGCCGACGATGGCGATGGAATCTGGATAGAATAAAGTTTTCAACTTCAATGCCCCTTTCTTATTCGTTCACGCAAAGAGCGCAAAGTATTGTTAGTTTACCACCAAGACACAAAGGGCACAAAGGAAATTATAAATTTTTTGATGTGGGTTTATGCAGATTTATGTTGAAGGCGTAAAATTTTTAGCGCGGTCGGGTGACCGCGCCCTACATCTTCAGTGTTTCCATATTTCAGTGCTTCCGTGATGAATTTTACTTTTTCATCGCATAAGCCAAAGACAAATCGTAAAAGTAACTGAAGAACCTGGTTGATATGAGCGTTTCAATGCAGGCATCCGCGTTTTCATCATCACCTGCGAGGCGGTAGATTTTGGCAGCGGCAACGAGTGTATCGCTATCGCGCGGGAACATTTTGAGCAGCGCGCCGATCAACTGGACTGCTTTTTTCATGTCGCCCATATAAGTTAGCGCAAGGGCGTAATCGGGGACATCGGTGTAGCCTTCTTTTTCATAAACTTTAACGATGCGATCAAAATACTGTCGTGCCTTTTCGGTTTCGCCGATATGATAATAGACTTCACCAATGCTCAGAATGAAATTGATCTTGCCGCTATCGCGCTCGCCTATCTTTGCGAGACACTTCCCGGCGTCATCACTGTCGCCTGCAAGTGCGAAAAGATGCGCTAAATCTTTGTGCTCATAAGAATAATTCCAGTGCTCCACAAATTTTCTGTTGCTTAATATTTTTGCGATCTTATGCGCTTCAGAGTAGCGTCCTGACAGGAGGTAAAACTTTATTGCGCCCCAGCAGATTTCGTAACCATCGTCTGTTTCACACTCCGGGTATTTCATCAGATTTTGACGCCACTTTTCCTCTGTTTTTTTGACATCGCCGAAATCAGCCACAGCGGACAGATTGGACTGGACGATATCCGCATAAAATGATCGTTTGCCGCCGCATGTATATGATAGTGTGCGCGCAACTTTGAGTGCCTCATCATAATTTTTTTCAGCGAGCGCAAGCGAGAGTTTAAGACTTCTCAAATCCATTTTTTCCTTGTCGGGGCTTGAAGTTTCCAGTTTTTCAAGGAAGCCTTTCGCCTTTTCAATGTTGCCAGTCTCAAGGCTGGAATATGCCATAGCCTTGAGGACGGTTTCCACAACCTCGCTGTCGTCTCTGTGTTGTGTCAGGAGGTCGTTTCCGAGGGAAACGGCAGCCTCAAGCCCGTCTTTCAAAGCGATCGCATTTATCAATGAGTGTAACCAAGACCATCCCGACCATCTTGTGCGGCTGAAATGTTCCAATCCATTACGATACCAAGCGATTGCTTCGTCCAGATTATTATGTTGAAGATAATGGCCGCCGATCCATTCAAGCACATTCATTCTTTGTTCCTGATCATTGTTATATTCCAGCGCGTCTTTTGCTGTTGTCAAGGCATCTGCGAAGCGTCCTGTTTCCGAGTAATATCGCGCAAGAGCCAGACTGGCTTCCGCAGGCTCCCAGGGTGAATATGTAATCGGAATCTCCTTTGCTGCTTTGATTGCCTCGCGATAAATAGTTTCGGCTTCAGCAGG
>JBFMBQ010000058.1:0-3072 GCA_040755115.1 bacterium | reverse complement strand
ACATCATCGTAAACATGACCAACCACAACGGCTTTTATATTCAATCCCTCGCAGAACATTTCCAGCATATACCTTTCATCTCTCGTTGAATATCCAGGGGAAGAGAGGTTAAGAATTCTCCAGTCATTGCCCTTTTCCTTTAAAACCTTCTGGGCGACCATCGCATAAGTCTGCTCTTCTTTTTTCACGCCAATGCCGAAGGTTATTGAATCGCCTGTAATAATAACAACAGGCTGTTTGCCTGCCTGCCAAACTCTATCCTTAATATCAGTGTAATACCACAGAGGTCTTCCGTCCGGCGCAGGCGTTTCCTCAATGCTTCTTCCGAGGAAAATATCTGAGTCCTGCCCGAAGGCATACTTCGTATATGCCCTCGCTGCGTATCCGCCGGGGAATGAAATCTGGAATAACAGTTCAATCATAAAAATTAAAAAGAAAACCGATCCGATCAGCAGCAGTATTTCGTGTCCTTTATAGTTTCTCAGGCGCATTGATATTGTTGTCGCGAACAGCCCGGCTGTAAAAATGCCCCACCATAAAAGTATGAAATTCAGCGGGCTGACCCGCAGGGCGCGCACGATCCACGCCTGTGCCTCTCTCCTCTGTTTCTCTGTGTCTTTACCTGTGCCCTTTTTCGCTTCAGATTTGATAACATCGCTGCCGCCTTTTGGTATCACTGCCTCAATTTCTGCCGTGAAATTATCAAATTCAAAATGCCGCCACACGGAGTCATAATTCTGCGCAAAAACAACTAAATGGGACGGCGGAATAACCTGATGCCTGATGGTTGTCTCAAAAAGTTTCTTATCGTCAACCAAAACAGCGACTCTTCCCTTATTGAACTGAATCCCAAATCTGTAGAATTTACCCGTCTCCGGAACCTTGCAGCAGTATATCTTTTGTTTTTCCGGATTATCCACCGCCCTGCCATACTGGAAAAAGATGCTTCCATCCTTATGCCACAAAAATCCGAGTATAAAATCACTGTGATCAGTAACCGACAGGAGAGGTCCTGCCCGGACTGTGTCATCATCTGTGAACGCCACATCAACTGCCATATTGAGGCGGTTTAACTCATAAAGTTCTTTCGTGTATATGTAAATCGCTGTGGGAGTCGGGTCTACAGAGACTTTTAACACACCTTTTTCAATTGTCCATGTGCCAGTCGGATTGTATTCACCCTGAAGCCAGTTTTTTGCGATGTCCGTATATTCAAAATCATCAGAAATCTCTTTCTTTATAACACCGTTCTCCTCAGCCGCGCTTTTTATGTATTGGATTAATAAAAATGTAATTAAAATAATTGATAATGGTAACAGTTTCAGGTAGCAAGTTCTGTTCAATTCGGTATTGCCCGATTTATTTTCACAATCTTTTTACGAATTGCGCGCACTGGTGTCGCTCCGTCGGGTAATCAGTTCGCGGATTTCCCTCAGCGCATTTTTATCTGTTACAATCTGCGCTGCGTAATCGCCGAGCAGCGAATACGCCCCGGCTGTGAAATCCACTTCCGTAATCACATCCTCGCTCGTATGGCAGTAACATTTACGCCATTCAGGGACCGCCCCGTGAATCTTCTCTGCCGCATCAAAAAGGTCAAAGCCGTGCGCCTTCAGCACTGGCACATCCTCTTCGCAGAAGATGCGGCACAGGATCATCAGATTCGCGACCAGGTGCCTGGCGCGGACGAAATCTGCGTAAGAAAATGTATTCGTTGAATACACGAAATGCGGCGGCTCGCGGTCAAAAACATACCCGTATTTATCAGCGTGCCGATACAGGTCTGTGCCAGGATAAATCCTCAGCCGCGTGCAGTGGAAATCAAGAAAGAAATACCCCAGTTCATAGCAATCCCTGATCGTCTGCCGAAAAGTTTCGGGCGTGTCCTTCGGTAGAAACATGATGATGTAAGGTGTCAACTGAATTTGTCGTCTGTATGGCAGCGCCGCATTGATGTTGCTGACATTGCCGGGTGTTCTGCCGACCTCTTTAAGAACTGTCGGGGCGGTTGATTCCACGCCCGTGCGCGCGAAGCGGAAATTCGCCTTCAGCATCAGTTCAAAAAATTCATCGTCTGTGTCCATAAAATAGAAATAGCCGCCGCAGGCGATGCCGTTGCGGTTGTGTTTTGCAACTATGCGGAAAATTTCTTTCGCACGCTCGGCATCATCGTCCATGACTGTGTCAATAAAATTCAGCACTTTAATCCCCGGTTGTGCAAGGATTATGCTCAAGTCCCTTTCCACCCTGTCAAGCGGATAGTATCGTTTGCGCGGTACGCCCTCGCGGCAGTAGCGGCAGCCGCAGCGGCAGCCGCGGGCGGTCTCGTAATAAACCACCGAGTTGCCGCTTATGCGCTCAGGCGAAAAAACCGACGGAACTGTGTTCAAATCCTGTATGTCCTGCCGCGGCGGGTTAATAACTATTTCCCCATCACGGCGGTATGCCAGTCCGCGTATCTCCTCCACAGACGGCTTGCCTTCAAGAAACCACGACAGAAATTCCCTGAAGGTCTGTTCCCCTTCGCCGAGTGCGATAAAGTCAATGCAACTGTATCGTTCCAGCAGGTATTGCGCATCGTCAACTTCGGGCCCGCCGAAAATCACCTTCACATCAGGACGCACATACTTCACCTTGCGCGCCGTCTGCACGCTTTTTTCCAGATTCCACACAAAAACGGAAAAACCGATAACATCGGGGTTATAGCGGTAAATCGTTTCCATCAGCAATTCTTCCTCTGCGTCCAGCGGGTGAACCTGATATTCTATCTTGCAGGCGGTGCGTATTTCGTCGGATACTTCAGCATAAGCCTTCAGTATCGGCAGCGGAAGATTGAATTTTGAATCCTCGCCGCCCCATCTGTCGTGCATAAAGAAGGAGCGGAAGGCGAGCAGCAGAATATTCAATTTTTTCGCCTCTTTCCGTGCCGAATTTTCTTTACTGTCTGTCATGCTGTGCGGGAAAATACAAAGGAGGTTTATTGCATTTTTCTATCTATTGAATCATGTATAATAGGTTGACATTTGTTGTAGGGGTTTGATTTATCAAACCCATTCGGGCACGATGAATCGT
>JBFMBQ010000057.1:0-2187 GCA_040755115.1 bacterium | reverse complement strand
AAGATATTACAGCCACAGTTTTTGCGCTTGGTTTTGCCGCCCGCGCAGCGATGTCCTTCGGCGGGGCGAAACCGGGTGATTACCGCAAGGTGCTTCTCTACAACAAAAACCGCATTTTTGCATTCGTTCTTTCGTTCGGACCTGTCAGCGAGGAGCGTTTCGCACAGGCGGCGGGCGCTATCAACTATGGCTTCCCCGCCATCGCCGACACCGACATAACGCAGATACTGCCGACCGGGATTTGCACTTATGAACATGTGGTTTCCCCTGTTAAGCCTGAAGAAATGGTGCAGAAGGCGATAGAGGTGCGCGGCTTGAAGGTAACGGTAACGAAGGTGCCTGTGCCGGTTGCCTTCGGTCCTGCCTTTGAAGGCGAGCGCATACGGAAAGAACAAATGTATGTGCAGTTCGGCGGGAACATAACGCCGGCGTTTGAATTCGTTACATCAAAGGATATGAGCGAGGTTGAAGATGGAAAAATAGAAATCATCGGACCGGAGATAGACGATATTGAGCGGGGCGCAGCGCTGCCGATAGGGATTGTTGCAGAGGTGGCAGGCAGAAAGATGCAGGCTGATTTTGAGCCGATACTTGAGCGATATGTGCACACTTTCATAAATGAGGCGTCGGGTATATGGCACATGGGACAGCGCGACATTAACTGGATACGGATAAGCGATCAGGCGAAAGATAAGGGGTTCAAGATTGCGCATCTCGGCACGATAATCCATGCGAAATTCCACTCAAACTACAATGCAATACTGGACAAGGTGCAAGTGAAAATTTATACGAAAGAGGAAGATGTGGTTAAGATGCGTGAGGTTGCGCGCAAGGAATATCACAACCGCGACCAGCGTCTGGCAGGACTTACCGATGAGAGCGTTGATATTTTCTATTCATGCTCACTGTGCCAGTCGTTTGCGCCCAACCATATCTGTGTGCTGACGCCGGAGCGCACAGGGCTGTGCGGCGGCTACAACTGGCTTGACGGCAAGGCTGCGTTTGAGATCACGCCCACAGGACCGAACCAGCCGATAAAGAAAGTCGATGTCATTGATGCCAAAAAGGGGCAGTGGAAGGGCGTAAACGATTTCGTCTATGAGGCATCGCGCAAGAACTTCTCGGTGTTCAACGCATACAGCATAATGGAAGACCCGATGACTTCGTGCGGGTGCTTTGAGTGCATCGCGGCGCTGCTGCCGTCGTGCAACGGGATAATGACTGTGAACCGTGAGTTTGCGGATATGACGCCGTGCGGGATGAAGTTTTCCACGCTTGCCGGCTCGGTCGGCGGCGGCAATCAGACGCCGGGGTTTGTTGGACACAGCAAGCAGTATATCGGCAGCAAAAAGTTCATTTTCGCAGACGGCGGGGTCAGACGGCTGGTATGGATGCCGAAGGTGCTGAAAGAGGAATTGACGGAGGTTCTCAATCGGCGCGGTAAGGAGGAAGGGGTAGAGAATTTTGCGGATATGATCGCTGATGAGACGATTGCGCAGACTGAGGAACAGGTTCTGGAATATTTGCAGAAAGTAAATCATCCTGCGATTTCAATGGATCCGATGATGTAAATTGCAAATAATATTTTATCCACGAATTTCACGAATTTACACTAATTAAGTTAGTGAAAATTAGTGTAATTAGTGGATCATCTTTTATGCCATTCTGACTTTGAAATTTGAAATTAATTTGGAATTTGGAATTTTATTTCTCCCTGCTTTTTTAATCCCAACAGATAACTATAATATTTATGGTATTAAATAGACTTGCTAATTTATTTGCAGGCAGAGGGGAGAAGTTATGAAATCGGCGCTGGAAATCGCACTAGAAAAGACCAAAGACATAAAACCGAAGGAAAGTGAATACATACCTGAGGATAAAAAAGACAGGATTCGCGAAATAAACAAGGAGTTTGATGCGAAGATAGCGGAACTTGAGACGAATTTTACATCGCGGCTGAAGTCTATGCAGGAGCGATACGGCGCCCGCGAAGTCAGCACGCATCTTGAGAGTTTTTATGCCGAACTGCGCAGGGAAAAAGACTTGATAAACGAGGATCGGCACAAGACGATTGAAAAAATCCTGCAATCGGGAAAGAAATAAGGAAAAAGACTGACCCCTCACATCCTTTAAAATATTTGACGCTGATCACGCTGATTAGAATAATTACGCAGGGTGCCTATTCGT
>JBFMBQ010000056.1:0-9289 GCA_040755115.1 bacterium | reverse complement strand
GCTCTTTCGCAGCCGTCTGCGAAGATCACTTATCTGGGCTACTGTGAGACCTATGTAATCAGATAAAATCAGTATCCCACTGTCGCCGATCTTCTGCTTCAGTTCATCAACATTTTCCTTCTTTTTCTCAAGCGGTATTGCCAATCCCTGCAACCTCCTTACTTCGTTAATGCGCCAATTTGGACCTTCAGACCAGGCCCCATGGTTGAAGATATTGCTATGCTCTTTATATACTGCCCCCTCGCCGAGGCAGGTTTCGCCCGCATCAGCGTCTGATATAACGCCATGAAATTCTCCCTCAGTTTTCCCTCATCAAATGATATTTTCCCGATCGGAACATGGATTATCCCGTAAGAATCATTCCGGTATTCCACTTTGCCGGATTTGAATTCCTTAACCGTCTCGGCAACCTGCATCGTAACCGTTCCCGATTTCGGATTGGGCATCAGTCCGCGCGGTCCTAAAATCTTGCCTAACTTCCCCACAAACCCCATTGTCTCCTTCGTGGCGATAACAACATCAAAATCAAGCCACCCGCCCTGTACCTTCTCCGCAAGTTCCTCACCGCCGGCATAGTCCGCACCTGCCTCTTCGGCTTCCCTCACCTTCTCACCTACCGCAAACACCAGAACGCGCGGTGTCTTCCCTGTGCCATGCGGAAGAACAAATGAACCGCGCACCTGCTGCTCTGCCTTCCTCGGGTCTATGCCAAGCCGCACCGATGCCTCCACCGTCTCATCAAACTTCATCGGTACTTTCTCACATACAACCTTTAATGTACCAAATACTTCCTCCAGTGCATACATATCTTTCTGCGGCAGCAGTTTCTGACGCTCACGATATTTCTTACTCCCCAATGCCATCTCTGTATCCTCTTCTATATCCTTATTCTTATAAAATTCCGCACTCCGTATTCCCAACTCCGCGCTAATCAATGCTATTCTACTTCTACCCCCATGCTCCTTGCCGTGCCTTCAATCATGCGGATCGCACCATCAATATCGTTGCTGTTCAGGTCCTGCATCTTCACCTCAGCAATCTTCCTTATCTCATCCCTGCTTATCTTCCCCGCAACACTATGTGATGGATCGCCGGAACCTTTTTCAATTTTTATCGCTTTCTTTATTAACTCCGCAGCAGGCGGGGTTTTCGTAACAAAGGTAAAAGTCTTGTCTGAATACACCGTTATATCAACAGGAATAACCGTGCCCGTTTTGTCCTTCGTGCGCTCGTTATAAGCCTTGCAGAACTCCATAATATTCACACCATAATGTCCCAGCGCAGGACCGACAGGCGGCGCCGGGTTCGCTTCGCCCGCCTTAAGTTGAAGTTTGACCATCCCTGCTATTTTCTTCGCCATTTTATTACACCCTCATTGCATAATCCTTCGGTTCACCTTTCTCAGCCCGATGGGGCATTAATTCAAGATTAAGCATTCAAAATTCATAATTTTTCCACGCCCCTGCATCTTCACATCAATGCATGGCAGGACTCCCTCATACCTTCTCTATCTGATCAAATTCAAGTTCAACCGGGGTATCGCGTCCGAATAACGAAAGGAGCACTACCACCTTCTCCCGCTCCATGTTCACTTCCTTTATTACGCCCGAATAATCCGCAAACGGGCCGAACAGCACACGCACACCCTCACCAGGCCCAAAGTGAACCATCAGCCGAGGCGCCTCAAGTCCCATCCGCTTCAATATGAAGTTTACCTCGCTCTCAGATAACGGGGTCGGTCGGTTGCCGTCACCAATGAAACCCGTAACTCCCGGGATATTCCTCACTACATACCAGGTCTCATCCGTCAGGTTCATCTTTACGAATATATATCCTTTAAATATCTTCTTCTGCACTGTCTTCCGCTGTGTCCCCTTGATCTCTATCCTGTCCTCCGTCGGTATCAGTATCTGCTCAATCTCATCATGCAGATTATAAGCATCTATCTGCTTCTCTAAATTTGTCTTGACCTTATTCTCGTGTCCGGAATAGGTGTGAACTACATACCACCTTGAATTACTCATAAAATCCCCTACATTAGATAACCAAATACTTTACGGCTTAACACATCTATTATCGCAAGATAGACAGTCAGAACTATTATTATAAATATCACTACAAAGGTTGACTGCATAAGTATTTCTCTTGTGGGCCAAACAACCTTCTTCTGCTCCTGCCCCACTTCCTGTAGAAAATTCCTTATGGCGCCGAAATAATCAATACGCCTTTCTGTTTTCGCCATCTTGCCAACTTGCCCCGAATCTCTCTGTTATACTTACCAGGCCCGGCCGGATTCGAACCGGCAGCCTTCGGATTTGGAGTCCGACGCTCTACCCAGTTAGAGCTACGGGCCTCCTGTAACTGCCTTACTTCGCCTCACGGTGTATTGTATGATTCCGACACCGCTTGCAGTATTTCTTCAACTCCATCCTGCCAGTCGTATTAGTTTTGTTCTTGGCAGTATGATAGTTTTTTTCCTTACAGACCGAACATACCAGAATAACCTGCTGTCTCATAGCATTTCACCTTTAGACAAAATATACATTATACAATCCAAATATTATTTGTCAACTAATTTTTTAAATTTTGTTAAATGTCTATTTTATGGATTATATATATGTTAATCTGTTATCTTAAATTTTAACTCACATAAAATTACCCCGTCAATAACTTAATCCAAGCCAACAGCCGGATTCGGACCGGCGACCTCATCCTTACCAAGGATGCGCTCTAACCGTCTGAGCTATGTTGGCATTTATCAAAGCGGGAGACGGGATTCGAACCCGCGACAGCCGGCTTGGAAGGCCGGTGCTCCGCCATCTGAGCTACTCCCGCAGCCTCCGCAGTGTTTATTTGGAGGGGGTTGGATTTGAACCAACGTAGACGCTCAGCCAGCAGATTTACAGTCTGCCCCCTTTAACCACTCGGGCACCCCTCCGACATACCGAATTTTAATTTTGAATTCTTGATTTTTAATTTGTCAATCTCAAATTTAATTCAAAATTAAAAATTCATAATTGTCTTTTTAAGCCGACGATCCGACTCGAACGGATAACCTGCTGATTACAAATCAGCTGCTCTACCATTGAGCTACGCCGGCTCTTTTTTAATTATTATACTCATTTTAATATTTGTAAAGGTAAATATCCACTGCCGTAAATTTATAAAATAATGTAAAGTCAAGGCATGCCGCCGCCAACTATATCTGTGTAAATCTGTGTTAATCTGTGGTTCTAATTTAATTAACCTAAATTCTGTAAAGATTATCCAGAAATTGTAAAACAAGATCGCGCACAATCCCGCGGTCTGGCAGTTTTGCCGTCATCCCGTACAGGGCAGCCATCCCTTCCGATGAAGCGGACGGATTCTCACGAACATAAGCAACCGATGCCTCAAGATCGGTGAGAAATTGCTCCACGATTCTGCCATGCGCCAGCGTTACCATGATGTGCAGCGAAGGCGGCATCTGCTGGCGATCCATATTCCACCCCCGCGCCTCCATCGCATCGCCGACGGCATATATATCAACCTCATCTGATGTAAATGCAAAAACACTCGCATCCGGTTTCCCAAGTATGTAAAGACCGGGAATGGCGCCGATTCCATCCGTGAGCGACTTTGTTGTTTTCATAATCTGCTCGGCGCTGCGCAAGTAGCCATCCTCACCCATCGCAACAAGGCACGCCCACGCCGCCGCTATCGCACCGCCCGGGCGCGTGCCGGGCATCCCGGGAGACGCATATATTCCCCCTGACCAGTCCGTGTAAACAAAAAACTGATACCGCCTGAGGTCTTCGCTTCGGTAAATAATCACTGAAGCACCCTTCGCAGCGAAACCATACTTGTGAAGGTCTGCCGAAATTGAGGTTACCCCTGGCACAGAAAAATCAAAATCCGGTATCTGGCAGCCGAGTTTTTTAATGAACGGCAATAACAAACCCCCAAGACACGCATCCACATGGAAGCCGATGCCCTTTTCCGCCGCAATAGCAGCCATTTCAGATATGGAGTCTATCACCCCGTGCGGATAGCCGGGAGCAGAGCCGACCATCAGTATGGAATTATCATTTATTGCCCCGCGCGCGGCGCCGATGTCAGCGCGGAAATCATCGCCGACAGGAACATGCACAGGCACAACATCAAAATAATGCGCCGCTTTTTCAAATGCCGGATGTGCTGTCATCGGCAATATCATCTCGGGACGCTTCACTTCCGGCTTCGTCGCCCGCGCCCACTCACGATATGTTTTCACCGCCATCAGAATGCTTTCCGTGCCGCCTGATGTCATCGTGCCCGCCGCATTTTCACCGCCCCCAAGGATGTGGGCAGCCATTGAAACCACTTCGGTTTCAAACTTTTTCAGACTGGGGAAGGCGAATGGATTCAACGCATTCTCCGAAAAAAACATATTGTATGCCTCTTTCAGCAGTTCCGTATGATCATCGCCTGCGTAGTAAACGAGGCTCCATGTCCTGCCCCCCTTCCAGTTGGAATCGCTCTTTTTCAACTGCGCCATAATCTCAAGTATTTCGCCTTTCGGTATTCCTTTTTGAGGCAGTTTTACAAAAGCATCGGTCATTTGAATCACCCTTAATGTTTTATTCTGGTTGGTATCCTCTGGTATTTAAATCTGCCTGCTTTTTATTTTCAATTTCTCAATTTGATTGAGGCAGTATTTGAGGCTTGAACATTTGAGTGCGGCAATATCTGGTCGCCAATAATAATAAGCGAATTCAGCAAGGCGTGAAGCATAGGCAGGTCCTTCTTTTGCACCACTGCCAGGTCGCGGGACAATGTCATAACGGATGTCTTTTTTTCTTGATCTCCTTGCAAGATTTATTACTTCAGATTTAGGATCATCAAGCAATTCTGGAGAATCAGTTATTAAAGTTTTACTAATTCCTAAAAATTTAGAAAATTTTTCGGAATCTCCAAGAAGCCAAGCCTCTATCTCTCTAACAACGATTTTAAATAACATTTGTTGCGCTGGATGAGGAAGCAGCCTGTTCTTGAGTTCAGGCGCGCAGGTAGCATCATGATTTAAATCGCGTAGAACCAACCAAGGGAAATATTTTGCAGCGTTGTTATAGCCTCGCAGATGTTTATCAAGGTTACCTTTACCCCGCTTGTTATAAATAGTAATTACATTTAACTTTATATAATCACAAATTTTACGAGCAACAGCCTCATCAGGATAACCTTCAACCGCAACAGTTATGTAAAGGCTCATTTTTATTCAACGAAAGAAAGGAACAACTGGGAAGTATTTTTTGGTGCTGTTTTTGGAATCACAATATCTGCTATTGTTATTCCGCTCTCTAAAAGATCAATAATTTGTTCGTCATCTTTTGCATTGGTAACGCTTGTGCCTTCATCACCCGGGTTTAAGATAAGGACTTCATCTGGCGCAATGCCTGAATCTTGTAAAAGGTCTACAGAGTGGGTACTAACAATTATTTGACGACCTGTTTTTCTTCCCAGCCTTGCAAACATCTGGGGAACATGTCGCACAACTTCAGGATGGAGTGATAATTCTGGTTCTTCTAACAGGAGTGGAGAAGTGCCGTCCAAAACCGCCCAAAGTAATCCCAGCAGACGAAGAGTGCCATCGGAAAACTGGTCTTCCATTTGCCATCCGGCTTTTGGTCGCCAATGTTCATACAACCCTTCAAGGTGTGGTGTGCCTTTTTCATCCCGCACCAATTTCAGTTCTATAAATTGAGGGACGGCGACTTTGAAAACATTATTGATCCTCTTCAGTCTTGATTTCAATGTCTTTTCCGGAGTCCGAACAAGTTGTTCCAAGAAATCTCCTCCGTAAGGATCATTTTTTCTACCTATTGAGCGATCCGGTTCTCTAACTAATTGCGGAACGATATGAATATAATGTATTGAGGCGAAAAATTCCGCGACCTCTCTAAAATTCTTATTTGCACTTACCTGCTCCAAATGTGTTTGCGTGAGTCTTTCAATGTCATGTTTATCATCGTCATCAGGACGAGCAAGAATTATTTCCCTTTGTTTTTTCACAATCTCCCCTTTGATCACAGGACGACGAAGATTGTCTTGGCTGAACCGCAAGAAATACGCCCAATTTGGATTATCTATATCTTCGCCTGTCTCTACTTGTATGATTATGTCGGAATATCGCCGTGCCGCAAGACAGCGAATTTTAGATACTCCGCCCCGATCATCCACAGCCTTACGCAATCCACCACCAACAGATGCTACATCTCTTAAAAAGCGAAATGCGTCCAGAAAATTTGATTTTCCAGAAGCGTTTGGTCCAGCAAGGAATACCCGTCTCTGAAGATGAACATCAACTGATGTAAAATTGCGCCAATTTTCTAAATGGACTCTTGCAAATTTCATTATCTCCTGCCCCCAATCTTTCCATAATATAATTAGTGCGCTTTCTGTTTTATATTTAATTATAATATAAATTATTTAACTTTTTTGCACATAAAAAAATGCAGTTGTCCCATAACGCTGAACGGGAACAATCTCCCCAACCTGCTTTCTGCCGCATAGAAGGCAGATTCAACTACGGGATGTTTAAACAGATACGCTTCAATCTTTTTCAACGGCTTTAAAAAATAAGGGACATAAGGAACAAGATAGACTGGCTTTGTGTCAATAACGCTGAAACCGTTTCTTTCAATTATTTTTTTCCAGCCTTGCGGTGTCATCCGGTTTACATGTGTGCGGTCTTGTTGTATCTCACGGACCCCAATCGCCTTACCGATGCGATTTACCACCGAAAAAATTCTGTCAATTATGTGTGTAGAACCATCAATTGAGTCAAAGCAGAACAGGTTCGGCACAGTAACCAAAAGCCATCCGCCGTTGCGCAGCACACGATGCGCTTCCCTTAACCCGTTCTCAAGCGACGGTAGATGTTCCAGCAACTCACTGCACACGGCACAATCAAAGAAATCATCCTTAAATGGAATGTCCTCCGCATCACCTGCCACATAGAAAACCTTGCTGTCTTTACTTTGCGCTTCTAACTTTGAACCTTGAACACTGAACCTTGAACCTTGAACCGGTAAACCCTTTCCCGATATATCCATCCCGACTGCTGTCCCTGTAACAAACTCCGCTGCGTCCATTGTTATCAGCCCGCAGCCACATCCAACATCAAGTAATGAAACAGGGGCGATCTTACGAACGGCAGAAACAAGCAGGCGGTGATTCGCGCGATGCAGAGGATCGCTTTTAACCTGCTCGGCATCTTGCCACCACGGAAAATCTCCTTCACGGAAGAATTCTTTGAGTTGCTCCGTTGTATCTGTTTTGCAAGAAGATTTTTCTAACACAGATTTATGCGGACTACATGGCTTGCCGTTCATCAAGAAACGCCTTTATCCGCCGTGCGCCCTCGCGGATGTTATCTATGGAATTTGCATAAGAAAACCGAAGATACCCTTCACCATTGTCGCCAAAATCAATCCCCGGTGTTACCGCGACTTTCGCCTTTTCAAGTATCTCATGAGCAAGTTGATATGAGTTGCGTGAAATATGCGACGCCCCGGCTAAAACATAAAACGCCCCTTTCGGTTCCACCTTGACCGAGAAGCCGAGCGATTTCAATTCCTCAAGTATGCACTTTCGGCGCTGATCGTATGTTCCGACCATCGCCTCAACATCGCTGCGGCAGCGGCGCAGCGCAGCTATCGCTGCCCACTGCACGAAAGTGTTCGCCGCAATAAAAAAATTCTGATGCAAACTCTGAAGCGTCCGTATGAACCCGCTCGGCGCTATCAGGTAACCGATACGCCAGCCGGTCATCGCATACAATTTGGAAAAGCCATTGATCACAAAAGAGCGGTCGGTAAATTCAAGTATTGTGTGTTCCTTCTCGCCGTAAACAAGCCCATGATAGATTTCATCAGAGACCACGAAGATGCCTCTCTCGGCAATCTTCTCCATAACCTCCCGCCTGATGAGCGTCCCTGTCGGGTTGGATGGCGAATTTACAACTACCGCCCGTTGCGCAGGAGTGATAAACTCCTCAACCTGTTCTGCGGTGAACTGAAAGGCATCTTCCTCACGGACGGGAAGAGATTTAACCCTGCCGTCCGCAACTCGTATGAAGTTCGGGTAGCAGGCATAATGAGGGTCGGTCAGAATGACTTCATCTCCATCCGAAAGCAGCGCGCAGAAGGCGAGACTCATCGCAGGTGATGTGCCGTTCGTAACTACGATATTGTCGGGAGAAATATTCACGCCGTATTTATCACAGTAATGTTCAGCGATTGCCTCGCGCAGTTCCAGTATTCCAAGGCTGTGGGTGTAATGAGTCCTGCCGTCTTTTATCGCCTTGATCGCCGCCTCAACGACTGGCTCCGGCGTGCTGAAATCAGGCTCGCCCACTTCAAGGTGAACGATCCCCTCGCCGCGCCTCTCCATCGCCTCAGCCTTCTCCATTATCTCCATCACGAGAAAAGGCTTCACCGAACATGCTTTTTCAGATATTTTCTCCTGCATTTTTTATAACTTAACTTCTGCGCAAAATGGCAAAGACTTATAGAACCACAGATGAACACGGATGAACGCAGATTCCTCATTTGCGCCTACGGCGCAAGTATCCATCTCTATCTGTGTCCATATTATCCGTGTTTATATGTGTTCATCTGTGGTTCAATTTTTTATTCTCTGTTTTTGGCTGCGCCACCCCATATTTACTCTTCCTCTGCCGGCTGAAATTCGGATGTCAGTTTTTCCATAATTTTCAAGAAGCAATACCCTGGTTCACTGCGTGCAAAAGAAAACATATTTTCTTTCAATCGCCGCGGCAACTTCTTTACCGAACTCCCCTCCTCCGGGAGCCGCTCGTTCAAACTGTAAACTTTCTTCATTATGAAATCATTCTTATCTCTGTTGTAAAGAAGAAAAGCCGCATCCATCTCACATCCCTTATCTTCCATCCCTTTCAGTTCCCATTTTCCCATCTTTGTCAGATCGCCGACTAAAATATAGTCCGCTTTCAGAAATTCCGCATATTTTTTAAGTGCGCTCTTGTCTATTTTCTCCTCAGATGGTTTCCGCAAGGAAGGATTATATACCTCCACCTCAATTGATTTTTTCATCCGATCATAACTTTGCGGATCAACAACTTTCTGCGATGTATCATACTTGAAACCTATAAACAACAAACCCTCAATCGTGCCGAGCAGTGTGTCGCGCTCTTTTGAGAAAAAATCCTCACTTTCTATCTTTTTAAAATATTCATCAAATTCGCCTCGCTTGAAGCGCAGACTCGTAAACATAAAGATCACAAGCGGCT
>JBFMBQ010000055.1:0-2117 GCA_040755115.1 bacterium | reverse complement strand
GTGAACGACTGGTATGCTGTAGATTATTACACTACGGGCGGACCGCCGTGGACTGATCCCCAAGGAGCTGGGACTGGCAGCAACCGTGTGTGGCGCGGCGGTTCGTGGTATAATCTCGCGACAAAGTCGCGTGCGTCGGACCGCAATAGCAACAGCCCGCCCGCCGCGAACAATTATCTCGGTTTCCGTTGTGCGCAGGACTAATTTAGCCATTTGATCTTTAGCCCTTTGTCTTTTGCCGAGTCCTTCGCTCTGATCGGGATAATTTCCGAGAGTGAATAGTGTCGTGTCAACAGTCACATGCCGCATGTTGTGAATATTTTTAAAGCGAATAATGAATAACGAACATTGAATTTAGAATTATGAAGTTCTTCTTCCTTCAATATTCGGCATTCCTTGTTCGATATTCGACATTCAACTAAGTTATTCGTTCCCGCCCCCAACAATTGTGAATACGCCGCTTCGTTGTTGACAAGACACTACATATTTTCTACTTTCTACTATATTTAATAATACACTTTATTGCGTTGATGCCGTCGCGCCAGGTGATTTTTTTGCCTTCATGGTAGGTTCTGCCTGAGTATGAAATATCAACTTCCTGAATGCGGCAGCCTGGGATTTTAGCGATCTTGGCGGTGATCTCGGGTTCAAACCCGAAGCGGTTCTGCTCTATCGTGATGCCCTTTATTAAGTTTGTGCGGAAAAGTTTGTAGCAGGTCTCCATGTCTGTGATTTTCAGACCTGAGAGAAGATTTGACAGGAAGGTCAGGAAGCGGTTGGCAAGGTGATGTATGGTGAGGCGTTTTTGAGTTTCAGCGCGCACGCGCGAGCCATAAACGACATCTGCGCTGCCGTCAAGGAATGGTTTGAGTAGTTTGTGGAAATCCTGGGGGTTGTATTCAAGGTCAGCGTCCTGAATTACTACGGCGTTGCCCGAGGCGAATTGGACGCCGGTTCTTATGGCGGCGCCCTTGCCCATGTTACGCTCGTGTCGGATTATTTTATCAACCTTATCACTGATTTTTTTCAGAACCTGTGCCGTTGAATCGTTTGAGCAGTCATCTATGACGATAATTTCTTTAGGGATGTCCACAGCATGGATTCGGTTAATGATTTCTTCAATGGTTTTTTCCTCATTGAAAACGGGGACGATGACGGTGAGTTTGAAGTTTTGCATTCTTTACCTTTGCACCTATACACTTTCGCACAACTTTGATAAAGACTCTTGCAAGTCGCTGACAAGGCGCGGGATGTCGTTGTCCATAACGCTGCAAAAGGCGATGCGCAGGGCGTTGATGCCTGCATCAGGTATCTGTGTCGGAACTGTTCCGATTTTACATTTTTTAAGAAGATGGTCTGCCAGTTTTGCTGCGTCAACATCTTTGATATTTACGAGGCAGAAGAAACCGGAATTAAATGGATCAACGCGGTAATGAGGGAATTCGCCGAAGAGTTGCAGCAGTTGCTGCCATCTATTGTGGAGGATGCTGCGGATGGTTTCGCGCTCGCGTTCAATGGCAGGTGCGGCGTCTTCAAGGGCGCGCACAGCGGCTGCCTGGAGAAGATGCGATGAGTTTGAGAAAGTGCTTCGTATGAGTGCGGTGATTTTGTCCGTCAGTTCTTGTGCCCAGCCTTCGTTCAGCCCGGCAGGCTCATGCAGCCCGGCTGTTATGCAGCCGATGCGTCCGCCGTAAATTAAAAACTCTTTGGACATGCCGTCTAATTTTATCGGATAAATATTCTGATGCAGGTTCACAAAGTCGCCGAACGGCGAATAGCGCGGCACCTGCGGATCAAAAACATAGCCGTCATAAGCGTCATCAAAGATCAGAATTATTTTCTTTCCCGCATCAGCGATTTTCAGCACTGCCTGTTTGAGTTTTTCCCTGTCCTCTGTGCCGGGCATAAAACCTGTGGGGTTGTTCGGGAAGTTGACGATTGCCGCTGCCATTCGTTGATTTTGTGCACACTTGGTGAGTGCTTCTATGAAGCCGTCAATGTTCATATTATTTTTATCAAACAGGGGGAAGGAGACGATTTCAAGGTGCAGGTTGCCCTGGATGATCAAGTCGTAATTTTCCCATCGCTGGTCGGCGCAGACGACTTTTTCGCCGGGC
>JBFMBQ010000054.1:0-6064 GCA_040755115.1 bacterium | reverse complement strand
AAAGTCACATTCAGCGTGGAATAGCGGCAAGATATTCAGGACCAATTCCTCTACCAGAACATCTTCAAAAGTATGAACAAATTTTACCTGGTTCAGCTAACAGAATTATCTCTATGGCAGAATCATAATCAAATCATAGGCAGGAACTTGAGAAGAAAGTGATAGAATCAGATATTAGGAATTCAAGGCTTGGTGTCTACTTCGCATTCATAATTGCTATGACAGCAATTATTGGTGGTATTATATGTGCTATTCAAGATAAACAGATCGCTGCCTCTTTTATTGGTGGTAGTGGTATTGCTGGTATTATTTCGGTTTTTATATATGGAACAACAATGCGTCGAAAGGAAAGAACTGAAAAATTAAAAGAACTTACAAGAGAATAACAGGTCAATTCAAACTGAACTTTGCGTTATATTTCTAATCTAATCGCTTCATTCCAAAATGTTTTTTATACTTAAAGATTCCCGTATTTTTTCTATTTGTTTTTTCGCCGGCGGAAATACCTTCTCCGTCTCATCAAGCAGTGCGTTCAATTCCTGCCATCTTTCGGTAGTCATGTAGGCGTTGATCAGGTTGCTGCGCACCTCCATAAAATCGGGTTTTAATGCAAGCGCCTTTTTGTATTCTTTTATCGCACTTTCGTAGTCTGCCATCTTGTGGAATGCCACCCCGAGGTTGTAATGCCCGTAGGGCGATGCCGGGTCAAGCCTGATGTTGAGACGCAGTTCGCGGACGGCATCGTTATATCTGCTTGAATTTATATAAAGCGTGCCGAGATTGAGATGCGGGAGCGCAAATAACGGGTCTGCCGAAGCGGCTTTCCGGTAGCATTTTTCAGCCTCCTGCGGCTCGTTGATTTTCTCATAAGCGTTGCCGAGATTGTTCCACGCGACAGCCCAGTCCGGGTTGCTCTTAAGCAATTGCCGGTAAAGCCGTATCGCTTCATCGTAGTTCCCTTCGGCGTGCCGGATGTTTGCCAGATTGATGAGCGCCTGCCTCATATTCGGAAAAAAAGAAAGGGCGGTTTCATACATCTGCGAAGCGAGAACACGATTATCATACTCCAGATGCAGGTCTCCCAGTTGAACATACACATCCGGGCATGCCGGGCATAGTTTAAGGGCGCGCTCATAAGCGGCGCCCGCATCCTTTTGTCTGCCCCAGGTCTGATAAACCTTGCCGATTGCCGACTGGACGAGCGCTGAGGCGGGAAACTGTCTGGTCATACCTTCAAGAATCGCCGCCGCCTTCTCCGGCTGCCCGGCGGCGAAAAGACAGTCGGCGTATCGCCGCCGAACAATCGCCCCTGCAAATTCAGAGCCAAAATCGGCGGCTTTTTGCTGCGGCGCTTTCGCCGACATATTTATTCTCTTTTCCCACAACGCAAGATCACATCCCCCTCGCTGCCCTATGGAGTAAAGCAATCCCTCATTGAAGAAATCAGCGTTCAGAATCGGGACCTGCGGTTTATAATCGGTGTAAATTCTTCGGAGATGATGGCTGGTGCGTATGATGTCCGCCTCAATTGAAGGCATATTCAATCGGCTGCTTCCTCTGCGGTATCCTTTAAAGACATGTGGGAAAAGATTGCTTCTGCGGTCAATGGCAAGGATGTCAGGACGCTGCCCTTCAACACCGAATGCGTAAATCGCCGGTGATACATAATATGCGCTCTCAAGCATGAGAATTCCGTCGCGCTCCACCTCATTCAGGATTTCCAGTCCGAACCAGGCTGCCGTCGCCTCAGCGCGGTAATCGTTTGATTGAAAATTCCTGTGCGCCTGCAAAAACAGCGCAACGGCAACTAATACAATCATAAGAGGCACAGTCCATTGCCGCTGGCGCGTAAAATCATAAACTCTCTTCAAAAACCAGCCGATAAATACCGCAACAGCAAGATATGCGCCGAGATAAAACCCGCGGAACACCGATACTGTGGAATCCATATAATTGAAACGGATTAACAGTATCACACCGATGCTCTGAGCAATGAGGAGGTAGATTAAGAGTGCGCCCTGTAGAGGTTTTTCAATCAGCATCAGGCAGGCGCCGACTGTGGCGACGAAAATTATCAGCACAGAAAATTCGGCAGGCAGACTTGTGATGAAATCAGCAACGAATTTTTTTATCGTGCCTGCATTGAACTGTTCCTGCGATTCCCATTCTGCGAACTGGACATGCTTCAGGTGCGCAGTGAAATTGTTCCAGTTTTCCGTGTCGCCCCAGTCAACCATTTGATTGCGGGCGGAAGCAAGCGGCAAGTGAATGTATGGTAGAATTCCGATTCCGAAGATCAAAAACAACAGGAGGAAAAACCGAAGGAAACCTGCGAAATCTCTGAACCCCCTGCGATATATTAAAACGAGGATAACAATCGGCAGAAAGGCGAAAAAGACTATGTAATGGGCGCAGAAGGCGGCGACGAGCGAAAGAAAGGCAAGAAACTGGATGCGAACATCTTTTCCGCGCTCACATAAGATAAGAACAAACAGCAAGAGGATTACAGATAAAAGAACCGCAAGTGTATAAACATCAATGACGACAGAATGCTGCCACAGTGTTCGCGATAAGCCGAGCGAAACTGCCGCTGCGGCGCTCACGGATGTGCCGCAGCCGATGCTTCTCAGCAGGATAAAGAAAAGCGCGAGCATCAGCGCCGCAAAGAAACCTGAGCACAAGTTGAGGCTGAAGACGATATTTTCAACAGGGACAACGGTGAAGAGTTTGGCGATCGCTACATACAGCGGATAGCCTGGCGGGTGCGGGACACCGAGTTTGAACACCGACAATGCAAACTCCCCCGAATCTCCAAACATTACCGACGGCGCAGCGGTAAATAGGTAAAGCCCCGAGAAAAAAAGAAACAGCAAGGTGAGAAAAATTGAGTCCTTCCGTTTCATTACAGACTATTTTAACCCGAATTATTTATATATCACAGTGATTTTGGGAATCAGCGGGGTAAAGGAACTGTTTCACGCAGAGAACGCAAAGAAGACACAAAGGACGAAAAAGCAGAGAATCACCACGATCAGTATCTAAATTTTATCAAAAGACAGATCGTTTGCGCGTATGAAGTCTTTATCTGATAAGATGGCAGCGGTATCGCCGTCTGCAACGATGCAGCCGTTGTTGAGGATTATGGTTCGTCTGCACAGTTCATCAGCAATCTTCAGGTCGTGTGTTACGATTATGAGTGTTTTTTTGAGCGAGGCGACGAGGTCAACGATGAGTCGCTGACCGCGCGGGTCAAGGTTGGAGGTCGGCTCGTCAAAGACGAAGATTTCGGGTTCCATTGAAAGTATTGTTGCAATAGCGATCCGTTTTTTCTCGCCGATGCTGAGGTGTGCGCTGGATTTTTTCTCGTAGCCGCCCATGCCTACCATCTCAAGTGCTGTTCTCACGCGTTTCTGAACCCGCTGCGGCGCAAGTCCATAATTGAGCGGACCGAAGGCGACATCATCAAAAACGGTGGGGCAGAAAAGTTGGTCGTCAGGGTTCTGGAAGACAATGCCGACGAGCCTGCGGATAGTTTTAAGATTCTGCCCATTTAGCGTGTTTCCCATAATGTGCACAGCGCCATTCCCTGATAATATGCCGTTCAGATGAAAAATCAGAGTTGATTTTCCAGCACCGTTCGGTCCCACGATCGCAACCGTTTCATCCTCATAAATTGTTAATGAAACCTCTTCAAGGGCGCGATTTCCATCAGGGTAACGGAAGGAAAGATTTTTTATTTCAACCGCTGGCGGTTTATTCATAATGGTGTGAGGGTGTAAATTTGTAAGACGGTAGATGGTAGAAGTGTGATGATTTTAATCGTCTACCATCTCCCGTTTACCATCTCCCGTTACATGAACCTCAATCTTAACCTAAATTTCATATTGCCGTTAATCTTATCAAAAAAAGACTGGTTATTAATATAGTTACAAATACAGCATCGGATGCAGTGAAATGCGCAGTGTTCATCGTTCGGATTTGCCCGTCAAAGCCCCTGGACAGCATAGCCCCATACACGCGCTCCGCCCGCTCGTAACTGTGCAAAAAAAGTGTTGCAATGATGTTTCCCGCGCTCCTGATATGCCAGAGCCACCGCCCGCCGCCATTGCGGCACTCCCTCGCTGTCTTTACACGGAGTATCTCATCCACGAGCACGAAGGTATATCTATACATGAACGCGATCAGCGTGGTGAAAACCTTCGGCATTCGCAGGCTTTCAAATCCTTTCAGTAGATCTGGGAAGGAAGTAGTTGATGAGAGAAGGATTAGAGACAAAATGCCGATGAAGGATTTAACGACGACATTCCATAGTATGAGAATGCCAGTGCGCGATATGCTCAGAGAAGCGAAGCCGAGGTTGTGGCCGCCGCCTGCGGCATCATGTTTGAAGAAAGGGATGAAAACTGCAACCATCAGCACGAATGGGACGATCGCGAGCGAGCGCGTCAGGACATGTTTGACAGGCAGTCGCGAGAAAATGAAGACGCATAGCAAGAGCAAAAAATACCCCGCAAATGCGGCATAAGCCTGCGGCGGCGTTGAAACACAAATCACCGGAACAGCCGCAAATGCCACGATCTTCGCCCTCGCATCCAGCCTGTGAATCGGGCTTGACAGCGAACTGTAGAAATCAAGGTAAGCGTGTCTCATTCCCTATCTCCCACTCCCGTTCCCGATCTTTTAGAAGCGATTTTTGCGATGAGGCAGCCGATACCAAAAACGGCGAGTGTTCCGATTAAGCCAGCGAGGGCGGTGGCAATGGTTTCATTTTTGATGCCCGGAAAAATATAATCAGGAACAGGCGACCATTTCCAGGCAGTCCATCGCTCGCCGAGATGAAGAAACCCCTTGATTTCCGCCACCCACTCAAGTCCATCTGGCAGGGTTGAAGCACGGTGCGAGACGAAAACGGCTAAAAAGAGCGACACGGCGAGACCGATAAGTATAAAAAGCCAGATTTTGTTTTTCATTTTATTTATTAGTATAAAGACAGGCTGTTGAAAAAGACATGGAACCACAGATGAACACGGATAGACACAGAATTTTCTGCGAACTTATACTGATTTCTTTGCGCCCTTTGCGCCTTTGCGAGAGACACTTTTTTCAACACCCCGAAGACTTCAGACTACAGTAACCTTTCACACCTCCACACTTCGCACCTTGCACCTTGCACTATGCGCTATGCACTGATTTTACATAAGTGCTTACAAGATCGGGGCGCGTGTTCAGGACGGCAGCAAGAACAGATGTAGTGATGACAGCCTCGCCGATGCCAATTAACGCATGAATGCCCGCCATTGCTGGCAGCGCAGCCCGCAGCGGCGATGTCCCGGATAATGCGAGTTCAGCAGCGCAGAAGCCCGACGCAAGGACGACTGAAACCCACGCTGTAATGCCTGCTGCCGTGATGAACCCGCCTTTGGTCTTCGGCATAATCCACCGCAGCACAGCAAAAATATAATAGCAGAAGACACCGCCAACGATTCCCATATTAAAAATATTAGTTCCCAACGCGGTCAGACCGCCATCTGCGAAGCCGAGGCACTGCACCACAAGAACCACTGTCATCACAAGGCAGCACATCCATGGTCCGAGCAAAACGGCAGCGAGCGTTGCACCGAGGAAATGTCCGCTCGTGCCGCCCGCAACAGGAAAATTCAGCATCTGCGCCGCAAAGACGAACGCCGCTGTAAGCCCCATCAACGGCACCTGCTTTTCACCGAGTTGCCTGTTGGCAACTCTGACGCTGTAGGCGCATGCTCCCGCAGCGGTTATGTATGTAACTGCGTTGATGCCGCCGCTTACAAAGCCGTCAGGTATGTGCATTTTACCTCATTACATTGACAAAGTTACGGCTGCTGTGATGCCCCATCGGTGCGAGGTGGCATCGTTGAGCGGGAAACTTATTCCGAAACTTGAAATAATGTGTTCGCCGGCAGGCATGATAAAGCCGAGCAGGGCATTGCAGGGCTTGCTTTCGCCACTCTCGTAAGTAACTTCGCCGACGATGGTATATACATCGTTCAGTTGATATTCATAAGCGGCGTAGTACAGATAGATGCGC
>JBFMBQ010000053.1:0-6136 GCA_040755115.1 bacterium | reverse complement strand
ACTGAAGATAGAACGATGAAAGTAATTTTCGCATTTCTTTTCCATAAAAACGCAAGGGAAATAAATACTGAAAGAACGATCCAGACATGCAATCCTGATACAACCAGGATGTGGACGACCCCTGCTTTTCGGAATGCTTCATTTATCTCATCGGGGACATTGACGCTTTTCCCGAACATAATCTGGCCAAGTATTGATGCTTCAGGTTGCTTGATATTGTTAAAGAGCGTGTCTATGAATCGCTTTCCCATGTATTGCCCTGCTTTGAAAAGAGGGAACACTCTTTTTTTGCCGGAAATGTGGATTGGCAGAAAATCCGGCACCAAGAAGAAGCCGACAATTCCTTGCATTTTGTAGTATTTTTTTACCGGTGGATCTAAAAAATCCAGACCTGAAACCCGGCCTTCTATTTTTATAATATCGGAATATTCAGGAAGGTCGGTTCTTTCGGCTGAAGCAGATACTCTGAGGTTGCCCTGAACTTTGATTATTTCACGCGGGTATTGTCCAACTTTTTGCGCCCTGACGACGAAACGGACTCGTTTCCCTTCAATAACGGGTGCAGAGATTACTGTGCCTTCAATTATTACAGGTTTCTTTGATATTTCTGCATGTTTAATAATTTCGGTTAGTTCGGGGTAGGAATTTATTGTTTCTTCAACGGAAAGAAGGAATGCGCCTGCGGCTGCTGCGGTTGCGAGAAGTAAGGGTAAAAAGAAAATCGGTTTAAACCGTAAGAAAAAAAGAGAGCAGATAGTTCCTATTGATGTGATTGAAAGAGGGAACAGCCACCAGAAGTGATAAAGATTTTCAATAATGATGCCCAAGCCGATTGAGACAGCAAGTGATGGGATTACAGGCATAGCAAGAAGTGTTCAGACAGATTCGCCTTGTTCCTAATTGCGTCTCGTTTCAATTTTTTAATTTAATATTTTTTTGTGATTTAGGACGGTGTCTCTTGGGTTTTGATGTGGTGTCAAGATTCAGTTCCACTGATTTAGCGTCGCTCCAGAGGTCATTAAGGTCGTAGTATTTGCGAATTTCCGGGAGAAACATGTGGATGATGAGACTTCCGGTATCCACAACTACCCAGCCGGATTCGCTCGTGCCGTCTATGCCCAGAGTAGGGACTTTTTTCTCGGCGAGGACATCAAGGACGATGTCAGCGAGCGTGGCGATATGGTATCTATTTTTTGCGGAACATATAAGGAAGTAGTTGCAGATACCGCAGATTTTCTTTACATCAAGCAATTGAATATCAAAGGCGAGTTTGTCGTATAATCTTTCAGCGATTTTTTTTGCGAGCGTTTTTCCTGTGATCATTATTGTTCGTTTTTGCTCCAGAGGTTGAGATTCATAAGGCTGCCCTGTTAGTTTTCATGGATTTATCTTTTCCGATAATGATCGTGATGTGGCAGGGAGCGTCCGGTTGAGGGTCGTATTGAATTTCGGCGTCAAGCAGGCGGGCGATAGCGTTGTCAAAGGGAGTTTTCTTATGGACGATCAGGAGTGTTTTGTCATGGTTGAAGCGATTGGAACTGGATTTTTTAGAGGTATCAAAGCCATAGTAGGTGAGTCTGCGGGCGTAGGTTTCGGCTATACCCGGGAAACCGCTGCCGTTTTCCACAATGATTTTCACCATTTCGTTTCGGGGATGGTATCCGCCCCTCAGCACACCTGCTATCATATAAGGCATTTCATCGTAGTCGGGGATGACATAACTGATACCGTGCAGCATCTGCGGTTCGCCAGGCAGTGTGAACATTCTGACATTTTGTTTTACGCTCTGGTCGTTCAGAAATTTCATCAAGAATATTCCATCGGAGAGGGACAGATTTGTCAGGATGAGTTGTTCTTTCTGAAGTTGAGCGAGGAGTGCTGGCAGGTTATTCAGCATATCAAGCGACAGTGCTTTTTTTGCGAGGGCGTTGATTAATTTCTGCTGCCGTTCAATTCTGCCGAGGTCGCCCTTGGGGTCATGGCGGAAGCGCGCATACTGCATTGCCTGTGTGCCGTTGAGCAGTTGTGCGCCTTTGTGCAAATTGATGTGCAGGTTTTGTGCGCGGTCGGTGTAGCGCATATTTTTTTCCACATCAATCTCAACACCGCCGATGGTATTTATCAGATGTTCAAACGCCTCCAGTCGTAGAACAAAGTAATAATTGACCGGCACATTGAGGAAGTGTTCAAGTGTTTTCATCAGGAGGACGGAGTTGCCGCGTGCGTAGGCGCCGTTGATTTTTTCAAATCCGTAGCCGGGTATTTCCACGCGCAAATCGCGGGGGACGAAGATCGCCCCTGTTGTTTTTTCTTTCAGGGAAATGTGTGCGACAACGATTGAGTCGGTGCGGTGGACATCGCCGACTTCGTCAAGTCCTGCGATCACGATATTGAATTCACTGGTTTTTCTTATAGAGCCTTCCTCGCCGCCCCAGAGAAGGTCTGGGAACTGTGTGTTCATAACCTTCCACACATAGAGCGCCACAGCGCTCGTGAGCAGAAAGAGGCAGGAGAGGAAAACGAGGGCATAAGTGCGCCATTTGCGGCGTGGTTTTGAGATGAGTTTTTTTGGGGTGTGTTGATGGGGCACACCGGCGTGTGTGCGCTGCGCATTGTTGTGTTTCGGGTCTTTATATATTCTGTCCATTGTGTCTCACTTAAAAGTTTTATCGTTGTAGAGGCGGTTTTTATAGATGTAATGTTCAACGGATTCCGGCAGCAGGTATTTGATAGGGAGTCCTTTGCAGATGCGGGAGCGAATGTCTGTGGAAGAGATGGCGAGGGCGGGCGCCTCAAGCATTTTAATTTTGCGGAACAGGTTGTCGCCAAGGATGGTTCGGAGTTTGCCGGCATCGTAGCCCGGGCGTGTTGCGGATATTATCGTGCAGAGGGAGAGGAATTCTTCTGGTGAGCGCCAGGTAAGGATTTCCATGACGGCGTCAATGCCTGTGATGAAGAAGATTTGCGGTGAGAGGTCTTTGTGTAGATTCAGGTAGAATCTTACGGTATCAATTGCGTAGGAAGGACCTTTGCGGTCAAGTTCAACTCGTGAGACTGCGAAGCGCGGATTGGCGGAGGTGGCGAGGACTGTCATAAGGTAACGGTGTTCGGGGTCGGCTGTTTCGCGTCTTTCCTTATGGGGAGGATTACCTGATGGGATGAAGGCAACCTGGTGCAGTCTGAAGGTGCAGCGAGCCTGTTCTGCGACGGACAGATGCCCGTAGTGGATTGGGTCAAAGGTTCCGCCCATCAAACCGAGCCGAAAGCCTTTTGAGCGATTTGGAAGGCTTATGGTGTGTTTGCTTGCTCTTTTTCTTGGCGGAATTTGTATCTTCACAGTTGCAGTTCAGAAGCCGTTGTGACGGCATAGATAAAAGAGATATTGTAATTATCCTGTGTCAATTTCAAAGTATCAGGGTTAAATTTCCTTTTTGCCGGATTTTGGGCTGAAAAACAGTTTTGCCCCCCAGTTTTTCCGTTTGTTTTCCGTGTTTGCTTCCATCCGGTGTATTTTTTCCCGCAGGAGTAGCACTTCCTGCTCTTTTTCCTTGAGATTTTTTTCTTTCTCATTAACTTCATCGCGCAGGAGAGCGAGTCCGCGCTGATTTGAAGCAATTGTTGCTTTCAGTTCTATTATTTCTTCCATTTTATTTTTCAATGTGTGTGTGTCTTTGGGGTGAATGTTCTGGCGAAGTTGGATTGCCTCTTCCCGTAATATGAGAACCTCGTCCTGTAGTTTTTTGTTTTCCACAGTGAGTCTGTCAATCGTTTCCGCCTGTCTGTTCAAGTCGGTCAACTGGAATGTCAGATTGCGGTCGCGCACTTCCAGCGTTCGGTCAATGGCGGTTAACTTTTTCAGGATATATTCGGTGTCATTTTCCATTTTTTTGAGTCTTTCATTCAGGTGGGCATCAGACGCAATTGGAGAGGGGTGTACTTGTGAGAGTGTTTGTTTTGAAGGGGGAAGAGTCTCCGGCAGGATGCCTGAGTCGCCGCTGGATTGGGGAACTGCCACAAACCATACGCCTCGGATTTTTCTGGCGGCGATCTTGTTAGATTTTATCCGCCGCCGCACAGTTTTTTCGCTTACTCCGAGCCGTAATGACGCCTCGCCAATATCAAGCCAGGCGGTTTCCAAGGCGGCGAGGCTTTTGGCTGTCCTGTTCTCGTTTTCTCCGGTAGAGATCGCAGAGTTGCTGTCCATCGCTTAAATATTATCAAAGTCGGGGATTAAACTCAAGGGGAGAGAGAAACAAGGCGGGGGGGATTAATATTTGCCCACGAAGGGCACGAAGAGGCATTAATAGATAATTTCAAATTTCAAATGTCAAATTTCAAATGAATTTCAAAGGTCAAATGTCATAAGAATTTCAAAGGTCAAAGATTCAAAGATAAAATTCTTTGCATTTGGGTTCAAGGTGCAACCTTGAACCAACGGTGAAGGGGGTAAGAGTCGGGATGGCGCGAAGGGCACGAAGAAAGAGTATAGAGTTTTCAAAGTTGTGGTGTGAACGATACGGGGTTAAAATTCTATTTTCATTAATTTTACAAATGGGTTTTGCATACAAGGCGGATTAAAGTAGAATATAGGATAAATCATGCTTGGCAAGGTTCTGGAGGGGAAGTATCAACTTATAGAGCAATTGAGGGCTGGGCGGTTTTACCAGACTTATGTGGCGCGTGTTGTTGGGACGGAGAGCCGCTGCATAGTGAAGGTTTTGAGGGACGAGTTTTACACGCCTGATCTTTTTGCGCGTCTGAAGCCGAATCTTGGCGTGGTGGCGTCGCTGAGGAACAACCGCATCGCTTTACTGAGAGATTTCGGTGAGGACAGCGGGAGGATTTATCTTGCGGAAGAATATTATGAAGGTATTCTGCTTGAAGAGGTAATCAAGCGCGGCAGGCAGGTAGAGATAATTCGTGCGCTGGAGTTGGGCATCCGTGTTGCCGATGCGGTGGCGTTCGCCCACGCAAAGGGGGTATACCATGGCACGCTGTCGCCTGAATCAATCGTTGTGATGAGCAGCCTTGAGGTGAAGGTGTGCGATTTTTTTGTTCTCTCGGTGCTGCCGCTTGCCGTCAAGACCGCAGGGGGGGCAGTTGTCGGCAAGGATGCGCGATTATGTGCGCCTGAGATTGTTGCCGGCGGCGCACCATCCTTTCAGGCGGATGTCTTTTCCATCGGTGTGATTTTATACCTGTTTTTAACGGGCGCGTTTCCGACGCGGGCACAGCGCACGCTCACCGAGGTGGTGGAGAAGACCATTTCCGATGTTACCCCGCCGCGTGTGATCAATCCTGCGGTTCCGCCGCTGCTTGATTCTGTTATCCTGAAGGCGGTCAGGGTGGATGCTTCAGGTCGTTATTCTTCGGTGCGGGAGATGATTTCGGAGTTGCTGTTGTGCCGTTCATCGCTGCTGCGGGCGGTGGATGTTGCACCCCCAAACGAGTTTGGGGGTGGCACTGAGCGCTACAGGGCGGCGGATGCGGCACCCCCAAACAAGTTTGGGGGCGGCACAGAGCGCGGTGCGGAGGTTGTGTCCAGCGGTTCATTTGACAGTGCAGCGGAATCACAGCATGATATGAAAACGATTCCGAGCCGACTTTATGCCGCACAGGAAGGGATGGATGAGATGATGTCCGCGGGTAAGAAGGGCAGCACACGACGGTATATGCCTGTGTTTATACTCAGCGGCATATTGCTGTTTATAGTTGTTTTTCTTTTTGCATTTTTGAGTTCGTTTGGCATCGTGCCGGCGCCTGGCGGGGGGATAGTGCCTGATGTGGTTGGCAAATCACGCGTTGAGGCGATCGCACTCATAGGGAGCCGCGGGATGTCATACAAGATAGTTGGGAAGCAGAACAGTGACATCATTCCCGAGGGTTATATTCTGTTGCAGGAGCCGCCTGGGGGTCGGCGAGTGAAGGGGAGAAGGGTGATAGAGTTGACCATAAGTGCGGGGCACAAGCGCGCCACAGTGCCGAACCTGCTGGGTATGCCGGCGAGGGACGCTGCAATCCTGTTGAAAAATGCGCGCCTTCTGCCGGGTGAAAACACGACTGCGCACAGTGACGAATACCAGAAGGGATACATTGCAGACCAGAGTCCGGCTGCGGGGAAAGAGGTAATAATCGG
>JBFMBQ010000052.1:0-7983 GCA_040755115.1 bacterium | reverse complement strand
ATGTCAAGTATTATAAGGTCCCACGGTTCATCATATACTTTTTTCAGAGCGCTTTCGCCACTGAGGGCAAATTCCGGGGCGAAGCCCTGAGAGCGCAGGAATTTGCTCAGCATAAGGCAGAAATCCTCATCGTCATCTACTATAAGTATTTTTTTTAAGTTCTCTTTTCCCATCGGAACGGTTTCAGTTCATTCTCATTTCCTTCACTTTTTCAACAATTGCAGGCAGAATCACTTCTACTTTATCGTTCATTGTTAGTTCAGCGTAATTGTCCATATAGGTCGGCTGGAGATTTATTATGATTACTTTTGCGCCGTATCGGACAGCGATTTGCGGCAGCATTGATGCCGGCGCAACCGTTAGGGATGAACCTATGATCAGCATAAGCGAGCAGCCCTCGGCATCGCTCTGGGCTTGCAGAAGCGCGTGAACAGGCAACTGCTCGCCGAATAGGATCACATCGGGCTTGATCAAGCCGCCGCAGGCGCAGCGTGGAACTTCGTCTTGTCTGACAAGTGACGCCGCTTCATCACGTGTGTATTTTTTTTTGCATGAAAGACAATAGGCGCGCTCGCCGTTGCCGTGCAGTTCTATCACATTCTTTGACCCGGCACGCTGGTGAAGATTGTCTATGTTTTGTGTTATGACGCTTTTAAGAAAATTCATTGATTCCAGTTCAGAGAGTGCGATGTGAGCGTCATTGGGTTTGGCATCCCTCACGAGTTCCGACATCGGCGCCATAAAACGGTAAAATGCGCCGGGATTGGCACGGAAAGCATATATCGTGGCGACTTCCATTGGGTCAACTTTCTCCCATAGTCCTGAGCCGGGACTGCGAAAGTCGGGTATACCTGATGGCGTGCTTATGCCTGCGCCGGTGAGCGCAACAGTTGATTCTGATTCAACGATCATCTGCGCCGTTCTTGCTATTTTATCTGCCACTTCAGCCATCTTTTTTGAGTTCCACTCCGAGTGTGCGGAAGGTTTTTAAAAAAGTATCGTAGCCTGCTGGAAAACCATATCGGTCAATTATAAGCCCCAAAGAATCAAGAATGACCACATCGGGCACACCGAAGACAAGATATTCTTCGGAAACGATTTCATAATCAATATTGATTGTGTGCACATTGACCTTATCGCCGAAATCCGCTTTGAATTTCTCTATGGCTGGGCGCATTTTCTGGCAATAGAAGCACCAATCCGCCATGAAGAAAAGCAGGCTTGGTTTTCCTGCGGCGATGCCGTGGGCGATGATTTCAGCGCCGCGCAGTGAGCGTTCTTTCTTTTCAATAATTTTTTCAATCAGATTGAGATCAACATCAATTTCAAAAGAGCGGACGATGCCCTCTTCCGGGCGCAGGATGAAGACCGTCGGGACATACTGAACACTGTAAATTTCGGTTGTTCGCCTGTTCTTATCCGCTTCAATCTGATAAAAGGTTACTTTGTCCTTATGTTTATTTACAAGTGATCTCAACGGCTGAACTGATTTAAGACTTTCACTGACTTTGTCGGAATAAAAATACAGTATGACAATTTTACTGTCTTGAATGTCTTTAGTAATTATCTTTTTGTAATTCTTTTGATTGACCGACTCGCCTGCGAGAAGGCTGCATCCTGGAAAGCAGTAAAATGATAGAATAAAAAGGATAAGAAATAAGATATGAGATAATTGATTGAGTCTATTTCTCACGCTGATATATTTTAACATAAACTCACAATATTTCCTATCTTATTTCTCAAAAATGATTTCAGAGCAATAGATATTAGGATGTGAGATGTGAGACGGTTATTTTCGTTTCACATCTCCCGTCTCCCATCTCCCATGCTTTTTCAGTTGATTTTTTATCCTGACAACTTGACAGATACAATTCAAGTCCTTATAATAATGAACCGACTGGTCGGGTCATTATATAGTAGCCAGTAACCAGTAGTCAGGGATCAGGGAAAAAGATTTTTAAAGATTTTAAATTGCATAATGAGAACTGGAAAACGAAATAATGAATAAGAAAGAGACATACATTGCACGAAGGCGGGCGCTCCGCCGCAGGCAAATCTTTGAAGGCGCAGCAAATGTGTTTGCTGAAAAGGGTTACCACTCTGCAACGGTTCGGGAAGTGGCGGAAGCCGCAGGTCTCGCAAAAGGGACTGTTTATGAATATGTAAAAACCAAAGAAGATATGCTCCTTCTTGTCATGGAAGAAGGTCTGGCGATGATATTTGAAGAGGTGGAAAAATCATTAAAAAAAGATGACAACCCGATTAACAGCGTAAAGACTCTTTTAAATGTGATGATGAAGATGCTTGATAAATACAAGAAAGTTTCCAAGGTTGTAACCCATGAGATGAAGGGATTAAGCGGTGATGTTCTCGTGAAATTGCTTGAACTTAAGAGGAGATACTTGAAGGTTGTTGAGAATATCCTCAGGGAAGGCGTGAGTGAGAAAAAGTTCAAGCCGATGGACACGCTGCTCTGTGCAGAAATTCTTGGGCACTTGTGTGTTTTCTGGGTAGATTATGGAGACCTGCCCTTTGAGAAAAGTTCATTTCGTAAGGTTACGGACACCATTACTACAATATTTCTTGAAGGGATATTATTGAACGACGGCGATAGAGCCGGAGAAAAAAAAGCAGGACGGATTAAGTTTGAAAGAGGGTGAAATAACAATGAGAGATAATTTATTCAAATTTTGCTTGTTTATGCCGCTTATTTTTTTACTTTCAGGTTATTTATTCGCTGTGGAAATAACCTCCGGCGATGTGCTTACGCTTGATGAGGCGATCAGGATTGCGCTTGAAGGCAATCGGGAAATGCAGGAAACAATAGAAAATCTTGGTATTTCACGGAACGAAGTCCGTGAGGCGCGTGCTGCGGGCGGCTTCAACGCAGCATTTCAGGGCGGCTTGCGGCGTGTTGAAGATGCGGTGAGTTTTTCAATGCTTTCCTTTCAGCAGACAGGATACTTTTACAATTCTGCAAGCCCTACAACACTGGACATAACCACCACACCGAGTGCGATGCCGCTTCTCATGCCAAGTCTCGCTCAGGTGCAGGTGTCGCAGAAAGAGACGCGCACGCTTGATTTTGTCATTACCAAGCCGCTTTACACCTTTGGAAAAATTTCGGGCGCTGTGCGGATTTCGCGTCTCAGCCACGAGCGTAGCGAACTTGAGGTTAGGCGCGTCAGGCTTAAGGTTGCGCAGGAGGTGCGCGAGGCATTTTATGGAACACTCCTTGCACAGGAGGCGGTGCATGTGGCGGAAGAGGGATCAAAGCAGGCGCAGGCGCATCTGGATGCCGCACGCAGCAGGTATGATGTCGGCGTTACACCGCGATTTGATGTCATCCGATCTGAAGTTGAAGTAGCAAAGGCACAAGAAGAATTGACGACCGCCAAAAAGGGATACGAATTAGCGGGCAAGTATCTTAATAATCTTCTCGGGCTGCCGCTTGATCGCAAAATGCGGCTTGTAGAGCCGCAGCCTGCCGAGATGATTGATTGCGAACTTGACGACTGCATTATGCGGGCGCTGGCTGAACGCGTTGAATTGAAACAAATAGAGATCGGGCTTGAACAGACTGAAATAGGCGGGCGCATATCACGCATGCTCCCCTCTTTCGGCTTGAATGTCTCTTATGGCGTCATATCTGAAGGCTCGCTTTTCACGCTTGAAAATGCGTGGACGGCGATGGTGATGGGCGAGATACCGATATACGACAGCGGCAGCGGCGCCGCAGGCACGGCAAAGGCGAAGGCGACAGGGAAAAAACTACAGGCAACAAAGGCGCGCGCAGAAGACGGCATCCGATTACAGGTGGAGGAAGTATACCTGAATCTCACCGAGGCAAAAAACCGCGTTGAAACCTCCGAAGCAATTCTCAGGCAGGCTGAAGAGGCGGTGAAAATGGCGGAAATCGGCTACAAGGAAGGCGTCAATCCGAGCATTGACCTGATAGACGCACAGCAGGCACTCAACGGCGCACGCATCAACAAGGCAAAGGCGCATTACGATTACGAGGTTGCGAAGGCGCGTCTTGCTTATGTAATCGGATTTGAACCTGTTCACTGACATAACGCAGTTAGAACCATTAACCTGTTATTAAGGAGAATGACGATATGAAACGCATTGTCTATTTTGTAATCATTATTATCATCATCGCAGTCGCCGGCTTCCGTGTTTACCAGAGCCGTCATCGGCAAAAGGCACAAAGCAGCCAGGAGATCAAGGCGCAGCAGGGAATCCCGGTGGAGACAGTCATTCTGAAGCGCGGCAGCATAGAGGCTCGCCTTTCCATCTATGGGACGCTCAGGGGTGAAAACGAGGTGCCGATCTACCCGAAAGTGGGCGGGCGTGTAGAGCGCGTAGCGGTAGAGAACGGCGACCGTGTGCGCGCCGGTCAGTTGCTTGTGCAGATAGAGACTAAGGAGATAGGAGATCATGTTCGGCAGGCACAGGCTGCTGTGAACGCCGCGCGCGAACAATATACTCTCGTACAGAAGGGGGCGCGCCCGCAGGAGCGCTCGCAGGTGGAGATAATGGTGGAACAGGCGCGGCAGGCATACCAGACGGCGCAGAGCACGCTTAACCGCATGCAGGGGCTGCTTGACGCGGGCGTTATTTCGCAGCAGCAGTTTGATGAAGTGAAACTCCAGCACGATGTTGCGAAGGGGCAGTATGAGAATGCACGCGAGCAACTTTCAATCGTGCAGACCGGCGCGCGGGATGAGGAAAAGAAAATGGCGGAACAGGGATTGAGACAGGCGGAGGCTGCGCTTGCTTTTGCAATGGAACAACTGAAGAACGCTTCTATCACAAGCCCCGTCGCAGGTGTTGTTACCTCACGATCAATTGATCCTGGGACGCTGACAGGTCCCGGCGGGCAGCAGGCGCTGATGACGATAGTTGATGATTCCTCGTTCAGTATGAGCGCCGATATTTCCGAAGTAGACTTGGAGAAGGTGCGCATCGGGCAGGGTGTGGAAATAACGATTGACGCCATAGCGGGCGGGCGATTTGAAGGTGAGATAGCGGAGATTAATCCGGCTGCGTCAGAGGGTGCGAGGTCTTTCACGCTGAAGGTGAAACTAAAGGAAAAGGATTCGGCGATGAAATCCGGGATGTTTGCCCGCGGCAGCGTGATGATTGCCGAGCGTGCTGATGTGCTGACAGTGCCGAAGGATGCCCTGACAAGCCGCAGCGGGCAGTTTGGAGTTTTCGTCGTAAAAAATGGAAGGGCGGTATATCGTAAAATTCAAACTGGCATCATAAATACGCTCAATGCAGAGGTAACAAAGGGGTTGTCAGAAGGCGAAGAAATCATATTAGCAGGTTCAGCGTGGGTAAAAGACGACGACAGGGTGAATGTAATCAAGAAGAAGTAGGTAGTAGGCAGGGTCAAATTGACGATAAACATGGGATTACATAAATTGGAGGATTTCTAATGTGGCTCACTGATGTTTCAATCAGAAGACCGCTGACGATCTTGATGGCTATACTTGCGCTGATCGTTCTCGGCTACCAGTCAATGAGCAGGATGCCAGTTGATCTGTATCCGGAGGTTGACATACCTTATGTGTCAGTTATCACGATATATCCCGGTGCTGGTCCCCAGGAACTGGAAACACTGGTGTCAAAACCGATAGAGGAATCGGTGGCATCAATCAACAAGGTAAAAAATGTTACTGCGTCTTCACAGGAAAGCATATCAATCGTTGTAGTGGAATTCCAGGTTGGAGCAGACCTGGATGTGGCAGCATCGGATATCCGCGACCATCTTGACAGAACAAAGAGCAAACTGCCGAAGGATGCCGAGGATCCGATCATCTACAAACTTGACATCGCAGCGATGCCAGTGATGTATCTCGGAGTTTCAGGCAAGCGTCCGCTTGCGGAGGTAAAAAAGATGGCGGACGATGTACTTAAAGACCGATTCGGCAAAGTTGACGGCGTTGCAGCCGTGTCGGTTACAGGCGGCGAAGAGCGCGAGATTTATGTAAAGGTTGACCAGGAGCGGCTGAAGGCGAATGGATTGAATATAATGGAAATCACGCAGGCGATAGCGCAGGCGAATTTGAACATTCCGGCTGGGAGCATCAAGCAAGGCAGGCGCGAATACACCGTCCGCATCGTGGGCGAGTTCATAAATCCACAGGAGTTGCAGGATTTAAAAATACGCGGTATGAATCCGATGAATCCACTCGTAGTGGAATTGAAGGATATTGCAACAGTACTGGATTCGGTCGCTGAGCGAGAGCAGTTCACCCGCCTTGACGGCGTAAACAGCGTCGGCATCGTCATTCAGAAACAGGCTAACGCCAACACCGTGCAGGTAACGGACGGCGTGCGGCGCGAGATGGAGGCACTCAAAAAGGAACTGCCTCAGGATATAAAAATTTCCGTCTCTCTTGATAACTCCGTGTTCATCAAGCAGTCGCTTCACGATGTAACCTCGCACCTGATTGAAGGCGCACTGCTGGCGACGCTTGTAGTGTTCGCATTTCTTCATATTTTTCGCGCCACCTTCATCATACTTCTTGCGATTCCGACATCAATAATGGCAACCTTCCTGCCGATTTACTTTTTCGGTTTCAGCGTCAATATGATCACATTGATGGGGCTTGCGCTGTGTGTTGGGATACTGGTTGACGATTCAATAGTTGTTCTGGAAAACATCTTCAGGCATCTGATGCTGGGTGAGAAACCGCGTGAAGCAGCCTTGAACGGGCGGATGGAGATCGGCGGCGCAGCAGTCGCCATCACTTTTACTGATGTGGTAGTCTTTGTACCTATTGCCTTTATGGGCGGCATAGTCGGGCAATTCTTCCGCCAGTTTGGCGTAACAGTTGCAACAGCGACGCTTTTTTCGCTCGTTATGTCGTTCACGCTCACGCCGATGCTTGCATCGCGCTGGATGCGCGCCGAGGATGTCACCGCCGCCGAAGGCGGCGGACGCGGTGGATTCTGGGCAGGCTTCTTTAAGAGATTTAACGCAGGATTCTCGGCAATTACCTCAAGATACAGAAGCAGCCTTAAGTGGTCGCTCCGTCACCGCTGGCTCGTGATCATCGGCGGTAATATGATTCTTATACTCAGCGTTTTGCTCGTCCGCTTCATGGGATTTGAGTTCATGCCCCAGGTTGACAGCGGGCAACTTCTCGTAACACTTGAGATGCCTGTCGGCACAAATGTTGATGAGACCAGCCGCGTTACCACACTTGTGGAATCATACATTTTAAACAGGGAAAAATATCCCGAAGTTGAAAGCGTCTTCACAAATATCGGATCGGTGGAGTCATTCATAAGCGCCGGCGAACAAGGACCACAGTATGCACAGATCACCATCAAACTTGTGGATAAGAACAAACGCAAGCGCAGCGTCTGGAAAATTGAGGAAAGTCTGACAAAGGAACTGGCGGGGGTGCCGGGACCAGTAGTGCGTATGAGCGCCGCAGAACAAAGGGGCGGCGGTCAAGAGCCACCCATTTATGTAGAATTGACGGGCGCTGATACAGATGCGCTCGTGCGTCTAGCGCAAGAGGTGCGCCGTGCGGTTGAAGCAACCGAGGGCACGAAGGATATTGATGTAACATGGAAACTGGGCAGACCGGAGTTGCAGGTACAGGTTGACCGCCTGAGGGCGGCGCAATACGGACTCTCGGTCGCACAGATCGCCATGACACTGCGCAACAGCATTGAGGGCAACAGCGATTCCAAATACCGCGAATTAGGGAAGGAATATGACATTCGCATCAGACTCGGCAAAGGGAACAGACGCTCAAAGGAAGACATAGAAAATGTAATGCTTGCGAGCGCAATGGGAAAGAACATCATCTTAAAAGATGTAGCCGAAGTCAGTTTAACCGAAGGACCGACAAAACTTGAGCGCAAGAACCGCCAGCGGCTCATCGTGGTGCAGGCGAATCTGGCGCCGGGATTTGCTCTCGGTAATGTTACAAAAGAGATTGAAAAAAGGCTCGCTTC
>JBFMBQ010000051.1:0-7321 GCA_040755115.1 bacterium | reverse complement strand
TTCTTTGAGTGAAGATTTCTCTTCAAGAACAGATATGGCATCCGCCTTCTGCGGCGACATCAACGGCAGCATTTCCTTTTCTCCAAGAATATCGCCCTCCGAAAGCAGGACTGCCTGCTCAAGTATATTGATCAATTCCCTGACATTGCCTTCCCACCGATGGTTGATCAGAAGCGCAAGTGCCGCCGGGGAGATTCCCTTAATCTCCCTTTTGTGTTCAAGCGCAAGTTTGTTCAGGTAATAATCAATGAGCGGAGGTATATCTTCCTTGCGCTCGCGTAACGGCGGGATCACAATCTCAACGCCGCGCACGCGGTGATAGAGGTCAAGCCTGAACGCGCCGTTTTCAACCGCTTCCTGGAGATTTTTATTCGTTGAGAACAGCAGACGCACATTCACAGGTATGGGGCGTGTGTCGCCGACGCGGCGGATCATTCCCTCATCAAGCGTGCGCAGCAGTTTCGCCTGAAGCGAATGTTGCAATTCGCCTATCTCATCAAGGAGAAAGGTGCCGCCGTGCGCCTCCTCAAACAAGCCGCGCTTGTTGGCGTAAGCCCCTGTGAATGCGCCCTTTGCATGTCCAAACAGTTCGCTCTCTATCAGACTTTCAGGCATCGCAGCGCAATTCAAGGCAAGCAACGGTTTGTCGGCGCGTGCACTGTTGAAATGTATCGCCCTCGCAACGAGTTCCTTGCCCGTCCCGGTTTCGCCTCTTATCAAAACATTCACATCCGTAGGGGCAACGCGCCTCACAAGGTCCATCACATTCTGCATCTGCTTGCTCTTGCCTATTATGTTCCCGAAACTGTATTTCTTTTCTATCTCGCCCCTGAGCGCTATGTTCTCCTTCACAAGCCGAACCTTCTCAAGCGCCTTCTTCATCACTTCCTTTATCTCTTCAAGGTTGAACGGCTTGGTTATGTAATCCTCCGCGCCCAGCCGCATACATTCTATTGCGTTGTCTATTGAACCATAAGCGGTGATCATAATAACGGCTGTGTAGGGGTGAATTTCGCGCGCAGTTTTAAGCACCTGCGTGCCGTCAAAATCGGGCAGGCGGACATCGCACATCATTAGGTCATAGTCGCCTTTTTTCAGCGCATCAACGGCTTCCTGCCCTGTGGTTACCGAAGTTACCTCATAGCCCTCGCGGGTCAGGGCTGTATCAAGGACTTCAATTATGGATTCCTTATCGTCAACGATGAGTATCTGAAACGCCATTTTTCTAAAAATCCTCCCGAAATATTATATTCACAACGGGTGCGCGGTGCAAAGCGTAAGGTTTTTTGCCACTAAAACACCAAGGCACAAAATTTCGCAAAAAGAGATATAAAACCTAAATTGAGCGATTTTTAATAATGAATAATTTTGGAGTGCGGTGATTCATCACCGCTTTGTTTATGACGGGAATTAATTCCCGTCTTTGAAAGCGATAATGAATTGTCGCACTCCAAATTAATCACTCATTAGATGAAGCAATATCATAGATAGAATCGCTCAATTTACCATTAAATTTATTATTTGGACTTTGGATTTTGATATTCATTTGATATTTGATCATTGAACTTTGACATTTTGTAAGATGATTTTTTTATCTCACTTCTTCCGTCTACCATCTCACTTCCATTCATCTTACAACTAAACTTTTTGCACAAGACTCGCATTTACATTATACTCAAAACCAACCTATGTCCCGCCTGACAGGTTTCATAGCCGCCATACTTATCCTTATCTGTCTTGCTGCTTCTCTGTGGTTTTACAGACCGACGGCACCGCCGCTGCCGAAACTCACCGATGTCATTGCCCCTCTGGAGACTCCGAAGAACGCGCCAAACCCGTTTCGTGCCTATCTCTTGCTCAACGGCAGGTGGGAGGCGCGATGGGAAGGCGATAACAAATGGAATTCAGTGCCCGTGCCGGGCGTGTGGGAGAGCGACCCGCAGGTGCGCGTGCCTCCGATTGAATACCGCCGTTCATTCCGACTGCCCGCCGCATGGAAGAATAAAAGAATCTTCCTTCGCCTCGGCGGCTGCACCGGACGATTTCAAGCCGCTGTTAACGGCGTTTCTGTCGGTAAAGCGCGCTCGTGGGGATTACCGTCCGATATTGAATTAACACGCCGACTAACCTTTGATACTTCTAATTTACTTGAGTTGCTGGTTGAGACCGAGCCGAAGGATGACCCGATGTTGATGTTCCGCAACTGGAAGCCGCCGGCTGGCATCGCCTGCGATGTCTTTCTGGAAGCAGTCCCCGCAACTTTCATCAGAAGTGTCAGCGTGATAACATCCATCACGCCGGGCGGCGATGGAGAAATAAGCATAGAAGGCGAAATAGACGGCGAACTGCCGGAGACGGCGGCACTGATGGGCTGGATAGTTGCGCCTGACGGCAAGCCTGTGCTCTCGTTTGAGAAAAATGTAGGGGCGGGTTTCAAACCCGCCCCTACACCTGCCGTCCGTGAGAGGGAAGAATTTGAGGTAAAAGGTCTGCTTGAAGGGGCGACCAGGTGGTCGCCGTCGGCGCCGAAACTCTACCGTACCGATGTGCTTCTCGTGCTGCCTGGCGATACCGATGGCGTCTCCGTTCCCATCGGCTTCCGATCTTATGAAGCGTCAGGAAACGATTTTCTTCTGAACGGGAAAAAGACCAGACTGCGCGGCGTAACTTACTATAACGATGTCGGCGCGAGTCCGGGCAAGGCGGTGCAGCAACTTCGCAGTGATCTGAAACTGATACGCAGTTCAGGCTGGAATGCTGTGCGGTTTATCCCGTCGGTTGTGTCGGAAGAAACACTGAACGAGTGCGACCGACTCGGATTGTTTGTCCTTGAAGAACTCCCGCTTGCCCATCTGCCAGCCGGGAGTTTGCAAAACGCCGAAACCTTACGCTTCATTCAGGAACAATTCACGAAGATGATACGCACACATTATCATCATCCATCTGTCGTGATGTGGGGGATAAGCGGAAACCTGCCCGCTCAACTGCCTGAGATGGAAGTTCTCGTCAAGCGCATCGTTGAATATGCCGATTTCATGGATTCTCCGCTGATATATGCCGGCGCAGAGCATCTTAAAAACAACCCGATTGTGTCCCTTCTGCCCGTTGCTGCACTGAATTACAGCAGGGGCGCGATTCATCGCGCCCATAAGAAACCGCTTGTCATACTTGGTTATGGAGCGGAGGCAGTCGGCGGCAGGCGTTCAGCCGGCGCTTCGGGATGGTCGGAAGAATATCAGGCACGGGTAATGCGTTCTATGCGGAATTACATAGAACGAGAGGCGCAGGCGGCAGGCTCATTTCTTCATTCCTTTGCTGACTATCCCGATGCATCGGCGGCTTTCAGTGCAGTGCCTTTTATGCGCCTCACAGGACTTTTCACGAGAGACCGCGCAGCCAAACTCGCCTTTGATGCGGCAGCGCCCGCCGCCGCACGCCAATCGCACCATATCGCTGTTGCAAGAACCACCCCGTTGCCTTCACGCAACCAGAATCTCGTTGAAATACTCCTTCTCGTTTTTTTGTTCCCGGTGGGTATCGTCATCTGGATTTTCACAGGCGAATTGCGACCCATTTTCACAGGGGCATATCCCGCTGATTTCGCCGCGCCGTCCATCGTTTCCATCACCCGCCCGACAGATGTGCCGCTGTGGATGGAAGAATACAGAGGCGGTGTCCCGCGGACGAGTTTCTACCGCCCGTTTAACGGATTGCTTGTATGGACTCTGACAGGCGCTGCGATCTCTATATCTTTGAGGACAATTGCCTTTGCGCCCTTTGCGCCTTTGCGGGAAAATTTTCTTGCGGAAATTCTGCCGTCAGGGCTGACGCCGTTCGCCGTTGCGCTATTAAATTCACCGATGAAACTGCTTCACTTCAGTCTCGTGTTTGCTGGTGTTGTGGTTATGATTTCCGCACTGATTAATTCCATTTTTCTACGGCAGAATGCACTTATGCTTGCTGCACTGTTCGCGCGCCTCATCATACCATTCGTTTTCGTTCCCGTTCTCATCTTGCTGCCAATGCCTTTATCTGTCGCATTTATCATCCCCGTGATGTGGAGTTTGTTTCTGATGTTCCGCACTATCGCGCGTCTGTTCCGCGTGAGAACTGTTTTCAATTTATTGCTTTTACTTCTATCGCCAACGGCGGTGGCGGTGGGGATCACAGTTCTTGTTATTACTTTATGATCACAATATTTTTATCCACGAATTTCACGAATTCACACGAATTTCTTTGCGACCTCTGCGCCCTTTGCGTGAACGAATTTAATTTCACAATTCTACTTCATACTTCTCAGCAGGTAGCGCGCGAAGGAATCGTTGAGCACGAGCGGTGCGCTCAAGTAGGATTCTGCCTCCTGTTCTTTCCCTGTGAGTTTCAAAAACTCGCCGAGAATGAGGCAGACCACCGAGGCGAATCTCTTATTCGTTTGTTTTATAAGTAAATTGCGAAAGGTTGCCGCGCCTTCTTCATACTGCTTTTTCTCAAGAAAACTGCGCCGCAGCGCAAGTATAGTTCCCACTGTGGGCTCCTGTTCAAAAGCGAGGATCAGGTCTTCCGTTCCTGCGCAGGTCCCGCCGCTTTCTGCCGCAGCCGCGCCCTGCGCTGCCTGCGCACCTGCACCCGGCTCGGCAAGATGATAGGCGCGAACCTCGCTCATCCTCTTCTTAAGATGTTCAATCTCCCTGTCCCGCTCAACGAGTGTGTCAGAAAGCAACTGCCTCTGCCTTTTCTCTTCCTCAAGGTTTTCGTGGAGAAGTTTGGTTTCACCCGTAAGTTCTTCCCTTTCCTGCTCCATTTTCTGCAAGTGGTATTCCAGATTTTCCGCCTTTTGCCCGAGTTGCGCCTCCCTCTCAATAGAAAGTTTCTTGATGAGATCATATTGCATCCGCAAACTTTCCATTTCCTGATGCAAGCCCTTCAGTTGGCTTTCAAGATCGGAAATTTCCGGAGCGGGCATCCATAGAGGAGGCGTCGTTATTATTTCATCTTCTTCTGTAATCGCAGCCGTCTCATCGGTCTCCTGCTGTTCGTCAGCGGGCGGCGGATATGACACAGCGCAGGCGAGGTCTGTGGGGAGAAAAGGGGGCGCGGATGTGTCATCGTCCAGCATTTCTGCGATCTGGAGATAAGCGTGGGACGATTCCGTATCCTCAATAGCGCTGGTAAAAACGGTGAGGGCGTCAGGGGCATCGGCGGCGAGGCTTTTTATGATTGAAGAGAGGCGGTGCTCCTGCATTTCCTTTCGCAGGTTTTGTATCTGCAACTGATAGGAATCAATCAGCGACTGCATCTGGATCAGGCGCGTGCGGAGTTCTTCGGTTTCGCTTTCAGCGCCGCTGGCGGCTGATGTTGTATCATTTGTAGAGCGGCTTTTCCGTATGCCGTCGTTCGGCGCGGTGCGGAGACCGCGCCCTACAGCACCCGGTATGAGCATTGAAATCCTTGAAGTTTTATCCGGCTGATGTTTATTTCGCATTTCTTCAGTAATTATACTCATACGCGTGCTTTTCACCATATACCATAAAGTGAGATGGTGAGACGGGAGATGTGAGACGGGAGACGAAAAAAATCATCTGACATCTCACATCTTACATCTCACTCTCTATAAACCAACGGCTTTAAATAATGAATAAACCAGGCTTTATATATATAATATGAATTACTTGAAAATGAAGATTCAGGTTTCAAGATATTCCGGGTTCTGTTCAGGCGTGCAGAAGGCGCTGAAGATACTTGATGGAATCGTTCAAGAGGGCGGCAAAAAAGCATATACGGCAGGTCCAATCGTTCACAATCCGCAGGTCGTGGAATATTATCGGCAGCGCGGGATTGAACCGCTTGATGAAACTAATAGTCTTCCACCTGATGCGCTCGTTGTGATACGCGCGCACGGGATCACGCTTGCAAAGAGGGAAAATCTTGTCAGGCGCGGGGCGACGGTTCTTGATGCCACCTGTGCGCTGGTTCACAAGGTGCATGAAATAATTGAAGCGGAAAGAGCCGCGGGCAAGTTCGTGTATATAGCCGGCAGCGCCGAGCACCCTGAGGTTGAGGTTCATCTTGATCTGTGCCGCGGCAGGGGGATGGTGCTTGAATCGGCGGGAGACGCAGTTGCTCTTAAGAGGCTTGAGTCGCCGGCGGCGCTCGTTGCGCAGACGACTTTTTCCGACAGAGAATTTCGGCGCATCCGCGAGGAATTGATTCGGCGCGACCCTTCCATCGCCGTGCACGATACGATCTGTCCCACTCCCCGCAGGGCGCGCGAATACGCAGGCAAACTCGCAGAAGAGGTGGATGTGATGCTCGTTGTCGGCGGTCGCAGCAGTTCCAACACCCGCCGACTCGCCGAAACATGCGCAGCCGCCGGCGTCGCAACCTATCAGGTGGAAACCGCTGAAGAACTCCGCAAAGAATGGTTTGACGGCGTGGAGAAAATCGGCGTCGCCGCAGGGACATCCACGCCGCCGGGCAGTATTGATGAAATCAGAGCGTGGCTCAAAAGGGAGTTTGACACATTATGAAAATGAAGAAAAAGAAGATTGAAAAGGAAGACGGACGGTATCTGATATTCTATGAATTTGAGGACGATGCCCCGCCTTCAAGGAACGATAAGAGCCGCCATCCGGCAAAATCAGAACTCGAAAAACCGAAGACAAATCTCAATCAAAAAAATGACTATGGTGCAAATAGTGCAAAGTGCAAGACATAAAACATATTGTCCAGCAGCCAGCATGAAGCAACTTCAGTGGTAAAATTTATTTTCACGCTTATCGCATCAAAAAATAACCAATAAGATTCTGCGTGCCGGGCAAGTTCTGCCCCACAAATTCCGGCAGAAAATGATCGGCGCCGACAAAATTGACGGCGGCTGATAAAATTAATATTAAAATCAGTGAAGCAACCTCATATCTTCTATCCGTTCTTATTTTAAGAAGCGGCAGAAAAAGAAACGGCAGCACCGGCATGAAGAACCGCGCACTGTAGGCATCAAACCAGCCGACTGAACTGTTTATAAAGATGTAACAGGCGAACATCGCGGCAATCAGCACCGCCTCGCGCCTGTGCCTGAAAAATCTAACCATCATAATCGCCGATAATATCACCGGCAGATTGCAGAACAGAAACCCCCATTTTGAGAACATCATCTCTGACAACTGGCTCACATCCGGCGTACCGAGGCCGTAATTTTCTTTTTCGTGGAAGGAAGTGTAGAGATAACTGTATCTGTATGGTGTCGTGAAAGGCTCCCCGAAAAGTAAATAGTGATAAAAAAGAAGCGGCAGGAGTGCGATAAGAAAAGAAACAATCGTCAGGA
>JBFMBQ010000050.1:0-7658 GCA_040755115.1 bacterium | reverse complement strand
TTTTGCTCCCATTAGTAAAATAATAGCAGCAATCATCTTACATCTCACTTCTTACATCTCACTTTCAATAAATTCTAATGTGAGAAAAATCACACTTCAATTTCATTTGAAGTTTAATACCTTATAAGATAGAATTATATAAAGAAAAGATTAAAAAGCCGCAAACCGAAAACATTATGTAACGGAATGAAGAAATAAAATTAACCGAACAGTTGACTATATTTGTAGAAATCTTCATAATCTGATTTATAGTCCAGATTCGCAAGCAGAAAATGAGTATAAGCAGCCTTACACGCAGAAGAATTAAAATATTCAGAATCCGCAACCAGCGACTGAAAATGCGCCTTCGGCAGCACCTTTTCCCCACGCGCCTCTTTCAGATAGTTTTCTCTATATTCTGGCTGACTGCGCTGTCGCCCCTGTTTCTGACAATCGCAATACTTATCAAGATAGTCCTGCCGGGACCTGTCTTTTACCGCGGCGCACGCGTCGGCGTGGGAAGCACCATCTTCAAAGTGATAAAATTCCGGACACTCCCTGAACGATACGAATCCCGCGTCGGCGGCAGACTCCTGTCTGCAAAGGAGCGATACAACGGACGCCTCGCTGCAATCCTGATAAGATTCAAACTGGATGAATTGCCCCAACTGATAAATGTTCTGCGCGGGGACATGGCACTCGTCGGACCACGCCCCGTGCGCCCGATATTTTTCTCAAAATACGGTAAGGAAATCACCGGCTATGCCAAAAGATTTCAGGTCAAACCGGGGGTTACGGGACTGGCTCAGATCGTCGGCGGCTATTATATGGACCCAAAAGATAAACTGAGGTATGACCTCCTTTACATCCAGCACAAGTGCATGGCTCTTGATATAAAAATAATAATCCTGACGATTGTAACCTTGTTTTTAGGGCGCAACATAATGAAACACAGGTTCATTGAGAAGTTTTTAAATATGTCTCTCAAGGTCAACGGCAGCGACATCTCACCTTCAAAAGAAATATATAAAAAAATTACTAACCATGACGACCCGGAACACGGTCTCCAGAATGTAAATGTAAATGAAACGAAACAAAGGGGGCATTAGGGTGAAAATTAAAAAAACTTATCCCCGCCTGAATCATACCTTCAGCATCAACATCGTCTCTGCAATGATAATGATTGCCCTGCTCTCGTTCGTAATGTCCGCAACGGCAGCCGCAGACACCGAATACCGCTATCTGATCAAGCCGGGCGATAAAATGGCGATAATGGTTTGGCCCTACGAAGACCTGACGATGGAAATTCAGGTGCGGCCCGACGGAATGGTCTCGTATCCCTTCATAGGGGAATTCAAGGTTGAAGGTCTGTCGGCTGGCGAAGTAGGCGAGAAGATTGCCGAAGCGGTGAAAGAATATGTGCACGAACCGAAGGTAGCGGTGAACCTCACACAATTCCGCCAGCCGCGCATCTATGTGCTCGGTCAGGTAAATAAGCCGGGACTGTATGACATAAAAAAAGGCGATACAGTGCTTGACGCCCTCTCCGCCGCTGGCGGCGCCACAAAACGCGCCTCGCTCAAAAAAGTCGGCTTAATCCGCACCACTGAAGAAAATGAAAAAAACAAAGGAAAGGTAACAGAAGTCAACATCGCAGCCCTGTTAGGCAAAGGAGAAATCCCCGAAGAATTTTTACTGGCTGACGGCGACATTATTTATGTCCCTGAAACAAATAAGCCTAACTGGGATAAAATAAGCACGATTGTAACGAGTCTGTATTCCACTTTTGCAATTGACAGAATAATTAGAGAAATCCACTGATAAGTTATAAATTGGGCTGAACTCAGGAAATTAATATTATATGACATAAATAAAGGCAATATTTATTGCCGTTTTTATTTAGTAAATAATTAACGAAGGATAACACCGCTGTGGAAATAGGGCAGATATTTGAGATCTTAAGAAAACGAATTGCGTATTTCACCATCACAACGCTGGTAGTTCTCGGCATTTTCATCATCATTATATTTCGCCAGCCTATGCAATATCAGGCACAGGCAAAAATACTCGTGGTCTCAGAACGGAAACACCCGAGCGAAATGATGTCAAGTTACAGCGAAAAGATGCCGCAGTTAGCCGAAATAATGCAGATTGATACTTATCGCAACATTGCGACGCAACGCGAGATATTAAAAAGCAAACCGGTAATACGGCGGGCAGAAAAAATATCGGGAATACCGCGAAAACAAATCCTTGAATACAGGGTCGTATATGTCCCCGATTCAGATGTAATCATAATATCCGCCATAAGCGATAAACCCGACAAAACCTTAAAATTTGTCAACAGCATAGCCACCGCTTACATTGACTATCTTCAAACGCTTCGGCTGAGCGAAAACAAAGATGCCCGCGATTTCCTGAACGAACAAATAGAACTCGTCGGCGACGACCTCAAAACCACAGAGCAAAAACTCAAAGATTATAAAAGCGCCACCGGAATAGCAGACCTTGATCAGGAAACCAACAATATGATCTCTACTCTCGTGGATTTTGAAGCAGACCTTGAAAATGTCAAGATTGAACTGTCAGCCATCACAACCAAAATTCACAAGTTGCAGCAGCAACTGTCAACTGAAGAACGGGAAATGATTTCAGCCACCATCTTCTCCGAAAACCCTATCCTCGTTAAAATGCGCAGCGAACTGGAAGAACTGGAAACCGAATACGCAAAACTCAGCGGAACCCATGCGCAAAAACACCCGCGCATCATTGAAATAGAAACGGGAATTAAAAGAATCAAAAACGCCATCCAGAACGAAACAGAAAAAATCATCAGCAGCCAGACAAAAACACTGAACCCCATCCACATGGAATTGCTCTCCACTGCCACCTCGCTGCGCGCCGAAGAAATTGCGCTGCTCTCCAAGAAAGATGCCCTTGAAACGACCACCAGAGACATGAGAACAAACCTCTCGCAATACCCGGAAAGCGAGATGAAACTCGCCAACCTCACTCGTGATAAATTACTGAAGGAAAAACTCTTTTTAACGCTCGCAGAAAAATCCCAGGACTTCAAAATCTCGGAAAAAACACGCATCTTCCCCGCAAAAATATTGGAACGGGCTGAATCCGCCATAGAAATATCCTCAAGGAAAAAAATATTCTCCGCATTGATAGGGCTACTGGTGGGACTCTGCTTCGGCTTGAGCGCTGCCTTCTTCGCCGAATACATTGACGACGCCATCTATACCACTCAAGACATCAAACAATACCTTGACTTGAAAATCCTCGCCCTGATCCCCTACGATGACTCTATCCCCAAGAAACCGCTCATTACCCATCGCCGCCCCAATTCCCCCATCTCGGAAAGTTTCCGCTCACTGCGCAACAAATTGCGTTACCTCCTCCCGGAACTGCAAGGCAACACCCTCCTGGTAACAAGTTCCATCACAGAAGAAGGCAAATCATTCATTGCCTCAAATCTCGCTATTACCGTCGCACAATTTGAGATGAAAGTTCTCCTCATTGACTGCGACCTCCACCGCGCTTCCCTCCATAAATACTTTGATGTTGATAATAAAGGCTTGCTCAATGTGATCGTTAAAAACGAGCCGGTTGACGAATGTATCACAACAACGGAAATAAAAGGGCTTTCCCTCATGTGCAGCGGACCACTGCCGCTCCTTGAAATCTCCACCTGCACTTCCTCCGAAATCCTTGAATCAAAACGCATGAAGGAACTGTTCGCAGACCTCAAGAAAAAATTTGACATCATAATCATTGACTCCCCGCCTGTCCTTCCCCTTACAGACACACTCACTATCAGCACCAGCGCCGACGGCATCCTTTTCGTAGTTGACTCCGGCTATGTCAAACGGGAAGACGCTCTGAATGCAAAATCGGAACTTGAATTATGCCCGGCGCCGATATTAGGCGCAATCCTGAACAAGGCTGAAGAAAAAAGAGGATATTACATGTACTACTACCGCTACAAATACACAAATTATGCAAAACGAGGCGACAACTCCAAAACAACCTGATACCCCGAACTTATTCTGCCAACTATCCCTGTATTTTAATCTGCTTAAATTCGTGTAAATTAGTGTAATTAGTGGATCAAAAATCAAATTTTATTTGAATAAATCAGAAAAAACTTATAAAATTCACTAAAGTTTTTAACCTGAGTGCCGATCCCCCTAATAAGGGGGAGTGTAGTTTAATTTTGGCACATCATGGAGGCAAACTAAAATGGCAACTTCAAGTTCTGGCATAAGTTTCTCGGGTTTATTCTCCGGGCTTGATACCGAATCAATCATCACACAACTGATTAACCTTGAACGCCTGCCTATACGGCTGCTTGAACAGAAAAAGACGAAACTTGAATACGAGAAACAGGATGTTCAAGATGTAAATAACAGCCTTATCGCCCTGAAAAACACGATAAAAACCTTCGCCCAGGGGCTGCTCTTCTACAACGACGCGTCTTCATCCGATGAGAGCATCCTCACCGCCACCGCCGACGCCTCCGCTACCGAAGGCACTTATGATATTGATGTTGTCTCGTTAGCCTCAAAACATATCGTCCGCTCAAGTGCAAAAGCCAGTGCTTACACATATCCAGGCGCAAACACCACATTCCAGATCACAATCGCAGGCATTGGCCCATTTAATATCGCAGTGAACAACGGCGACTCACTGACACAGATCGCCTCCGCCATAAATAACGCCACCTCCGGGCCCGACCAATTCAGCGACTATGGAACCGCCTATGTTATCACCGATCCCGTTTCTGGCAACCAGACACTCGTGATTGGAAGCGATGAGACAGGAACCGCAAACGATATGACCTTCACGGACGATGTCGCAGGCCCAGGCGGTGTGCTTGAAGAACTCGGCATATTTGACGCCGCCGACAGCATCGTTGATGAAGACGCCGCTGCCGACGCATACATCACCGTTAACGGAGTTGATGTCTACAGTTCAACCAACACCGTTACCGGCGCAATCACAGGCGTAACCCTGAACTTAAAAAGCACAGGCGCAGGCGTAACTGTTACCGTCGGCGTTGACGATGAAGATGTTGTCTCAACAGTCAAAAATTTCGTTGACCAGTTCAACAAAACTACAGACCTGCTCGCTTCATACATAACCGAAGAAAAGATTAAAGACCCTGAAACAACAGAAGACCTCAAGCCAGGCGTCCTGCGGGGCGACAGCGATCTGGTCTCCACAAAATCAGAAATCAGAATCAGAACCACCGGCTACAGAGACTCCAGCCTCGCCTATAAAATCCTCTCCGACATCGGGGTTGAAAGCGAACCCTCTTCAGGCAGTTTCGTCAGCGACAACATCACGCTTGACGAAGATAAACTGCGCTCCACGCTGAACACCGACCGCGAGGCTGTCAGCGACTTGCTTGAGGGATTTGCCGAAGACCTGGATGATTATCTGGACGAGCAGACCAAAGTTAGCATGGCGCGGGAATTCGCCGGCACTTACTACCGCCGCATCCTCGGAATTGACGACCGGATTGACGCAATTGACGACGATATAGAAACCTGGGAAGAAAGAATCGCTGCCGAAGAAGAACGCCTGCGCACTTCCTTCACACTCATGGAACAGATGCTCTCAGACCTCCAGACTCAAAGCACATACATAAACACCCAGTTAATGAACCTGCTCAAATCCACTTCCTCTCTGAACGATAAAAAATAATTCCCCATAAGTGCAAATGAAAGTCTTCATAGACAATCAGGAAATGGACTGGGCAGCCGAAAAAAACCAGACCCTTCAGGACGCCATCTGTGAAATCGGCAAACAACTGTTAGTAGATGAAAAACGATTGATCACAGAAATAAAACTCGGCGAGACCGAGCCCGGTGTGGACATGAATCTCACACCCGACCAGGTAACAATAGACCAGATCAGAACCATCGCCTTCACCACCGAGTCGTTGAAAGAAGCATCCCTCCGTGAAATGCGCCTTGCCTCCGAAAGATTCACTGAAATGCGGCAGAACCTTACCCTTTTCCCAAGCCAGATGATGGCAGGCGAAGAAGAAATCGCGATGGATTCCCTGAAAAACTGCGTTGATGTCCTCGTGTGGTTCTTCAACCTCCTCCAGCAACTCTCATTCGGTGAAATAATAGACCTCTACACCTTCCAGATTGAAGATACCGACCTGAGAATATACATTGAGGAATTCAACGAGCACTTGCGCGCCCTCGTGGAGGCGATGGAAAACAGAGACCAAGTCCTTATTAATGATTATATTGAATACGAAATTCATCCCGCAGTCCTTCAATTGCAGGAAATTATCCCGTCTCTCATTGATTCAATTGAATCAAAAGAGTGATAATAAAACGCGCCATGCGCTTTTTGCACTGAAACAAATTTACAACTAACAACACTATGGAACAGAAAAGACAATATCCATATCACACAGACCCCTACAGGCAATACAGGCTGAACATGATAGAAACTTCAAGCCCCGTCATGCTTGTGCTGCTGCTCTATGATGAGGCTATCAAACTATGTGAACAGGCGCTCAAAGACCTCGGAAAAAACAAGGAAAGCGTTCACAACAAACTGATCAAGGCGCAGAAAATATTAACTGAACTTACTGTCGCGCTGAACACAGATGTCGGCGGCGACCTCGCCGAAAACCTCAAATCGCTGTATGTTTACCTCCACATGCGCCTCGTGGAAGCGAATGTTCATAACGATAGTAAAAAAATTGAAGAAGTCCTGACAATACTCAAAGACCTGCGCGAAGCATGGCAGTTCGTCAGCACCGAGCAGCGCAAAGGCATCGTCCGCCAGGCTGGGCATGTTACCCCCACAACAGACCGGACAGGCTGACATCACATCCCTGACAAAACCTACTCATACATAGCAATTTTAAACAAAAATATAAGGTTTTTAATGATGATGCTCCTCTTTCGGAGCACCCTCTTCGCCATGATGAACAGCGGACGCAGCGACAACCTGATATATGCCTTCTGCATAATGAACGAATCCTATATATGCTTCAACAAATTCACGCCCCGCCTCAACACTGCTGTCCGCATGCCTCTTTTTCTCCACCGCACTGTTGAAACGCATTCTAATTCCTTCAGCCACTCCGTGCGTTATATGCTCAACAAGGCTGTCCACCGTGCCCGTTTCTAACGCCTCATCGGCTTCCCTTACAACAGGCGATATTTCAGCTTCCCCTGATTTCAGTCCTATGTATGGTTCCCCCTCGCCTGCGCGGTGTATCCTTACAAGCGTTTCAAAAAAATACATATCGGCAAATTCCTTCGCCTCCGTTCCAAGTTTCCTCACTGTCAATGCCCTCTGAAATATATTTCGTATTTCTTCTTCATCCTCTTTTCTGACCCATTTCAGCACAGGTGTTATATCTCCCTTGTCAAGCGCTGCCCTGGCGTCAGTAATGACAGGACCACTCATTGTGTCGCAATGTGCGCTTGCACTGCCCGATGAAAATAATAAAAAAACCGAATATAAAACCACTATAACCATTAAAGCAAAAATGTTTCTTGCCTTCATCTCACTCGCCCCCTTATATTTATTTTCTTGCTTTGTGAAATAATAACATTCTATATTTTTTTGTGTCAATCTGGGCACGGGGAAGGTTCCCGGTGAAATAATGAACAAAATTTCACCTTTCAGCAGCA